>CAYXDL010000427.1:0-2510 GCA_964463775.1 uncultured Hyphomicrobiales bacterium | reverse complement strand
ACCCTGACCTGCCTGTATCGCGAGGGCACGCCGACAACACGCAAGAGCCGCTTCATCGATACCGGCTATTCCATGCGCAAGCTCTTTGAGGTCTATCACATGGATGACCGCCCGCTGGAAGGCGAGGGAGCCGCGGCACTGAATACGGCGGTGGCCCGCGCTCTGGAAAAAGCGGATATCGCTTTCGTCACCGATTTCGGCCATGGGCTGATCGGGGCGGAAACAATCAGGCTGATTACCGAAAAGGCCCGCTTTCTGGCGGTCAATGCCCAGAGCAACAGTGCCAATACCGGCTTCAACCCCATCACCAAATATCCGCGCGCCGATTTCATCTGTGTCGATGAACTGGAAGCCCGGCTTGCCGCCGCCGACAAATACACGCCGCTTGAGGATGTCATCACCGGCAATCTGGCCCGGCGGATCGACTGCCCCTTCATCACCGTGACCCGGGGCAAGCACGGGTGCCTGGTGCATGAACAGGGGGGTGATTGGGTGCGGGCGCCGGCGCTGACGGGGTCAATCATCGATACCGTGGGGGCGGGGGATGCGTTTTTCTGCCTGTCCGGCCTTGGTGTTGCTGCCGGGGCGGATGCCATGCAGGCCAGTTTCATCGGCAATGCCGCCGGTGCGCTCAAGGTCGGTATTGTCGGGCATCGTCAGGCGGTGGAGGCGGTCAGCCTGCGCAAGTTCATCAGCCATTTGCTGAAATGATCGGGCATCATGGCGCAAAGCGGGACAAAAGCATGATGAAACCGGCGCAGGGAAGGGCGGAAACCTATTTTGCACAGCTCCATGATCTGCTGCGCACCGCGCGGGCCAGCGATGCCGGCGGCAGCCCCGTGGCGCTGGAGACGGCGATGGCGGAAATCGGTCAGGCGATCGACCGCCATTGTCGCGCCGGCGGGCGGCTGTTTCTGATCGGTAATGGCGGCTCGGCGGCGATTGCATCGCATATGGCGATCGATTTCACCAATGCCGGGGGCTATTCCGCCCTGTGCCTGAATGACGGGGCGGCGCTGACCTGCATGGGCAATGATTACGGTTATGAGGATGTTTTTTCCCGCCAGATCGCGGCCCATGGCCGTGAGGGAGACATGCTGATCGCCATCAGTTCCTCCGGCGCCTCAGAGAATATTCTGCGCGCGGTCGCCGTGGCGGGGGAACTGGGCATGCGTATTGTCACCCTGTCGGGGTTCGATGCGGATAATCCCCTGCGCGGCCTCGGCTGGCGCAATCTGTATTTGTCCAGTCACAGATATGGCTTTGCGGAGGTGGGGCATCTGGCCCTTCTTCATGCCATTCTGGACCTGCTGATCGAGGAGAGAACATGACCGGACGCAAGGTTCTGGTAACCGGTGGCGGGGGCTATGTCGGGGCGGTTCTTGTGCCGAAGCTGTTGGATGCGGGCTATGCGGTGCGGGTGCTGGACCTGTTCATCTATGGCCGTGAGGTGCTGGAGGCGGTCACGGCCCATCCGGCGCTTGAGATCATCGCCGGCGATATCCGCGATGCGGATACGGTGGCCCGTGCGGTTGCCGGTTGCAGCGATGTCATTCATCTGGCCTGTATTTCCAACGATCCCTCATTCGAGCTGAACCCGGCGCTGGGCAAGTCGATCAATCTCGATGCCTTCCGCCCGCTGGTGCGCATGGCACGGGAGGCGGGGGCTGAACGGTTCATCTATGCCTCCTCCTCCTCGGTCTATGGTGTCAAGGAAGGGGTGGAGGTGACGGAGGATCTGCCGCTGGAACCGCTGACCGATTATTCCCGCTTCAAGGCGGAATGCGAGGCCATACTGAACGAGGAACGCCGCCCCGGCTTTCATACCCTGACCATCCGCCCGGCCACGGTCTGCGGCTATTCCCCGCGTCAGCGTCTCGACGTGATCGTCAACATTCTGACAACCCATTCCGTGGTCAATGGCCGCATTCGTGTATTCGGCGGTACCCAGCTTCGCCCGAACATTCACATCGGCGACATGACCGACCTGTATCTGCATGTGCTGGCGCTGCCGGCATCGCGTATCGACGGCGGTATCTACAATGCCGGATATGAGAACCATACGGTGATGCAACTGGCCGAAATGGTCCGCGCGCAAATCGGCGATCATGTGCAGATCGGTATCGAGCCGACCGACGATCCGCGTTCCTATCACGTATCCTCCGAACGCCTTGCCCGTGAACTCGGCTTCAGACCGCGCCGTTCCATAGAACAGGCGGTGGCCGGTCTCAAACGCGCCTTCGATGACGGGCGGCTCGTCAACACCATGGAGGACAGCCGCTATTACAACATCCGCCGCATGCAGGAGATCGAGCTGACGTGAGCACGCCGGACAATCATAAACCCGGCTCATCCGCCGAAGATTTGGTGGCGCTGTATACGGCGATGCGTCGCATCCGCCGGGTCGAGGAAGCCATTGCCGCCCGTTACGGTGAACAGAAAATGCGCTGCCCCGTGCATCTGAGCATCGGGCAGGAGGCGGTGCCTGTCGGTGTCTGTGCGGCGCTGCG
>CAYXDL010000426.1:0-2511 GCA_964463775.1 uncultured Hyphomicrobiales bacterium | reverse complement strand
AAGGTCTTCGTCTCACTTTACAAGGACGGGCTGATCTATCGTGACAAACGTCTGGTCAACTGGGACTGCAAGCTGCTGACGGCCATATCCGATCTGGAGGTCGAGCAACGCGAGGTTCAGGGGCATATGTGGCATATCCGTTACCCCGTCGAGGGGCGGAAGGATGTCTGGATCACCGTTGCCACCACCCGGCCCGAAACCATGCTGGGCGATACGGCGGTGGCCGTACACCCGGAGGATGAGCGCTATCGTGATCTTGTCGGTGCCCATGTCATCCTGCCCCTGGTCGGGCGCCGTATCCCCATCGTCGCGGACGACTATGCCGATCCCGAGCAGGGATCCGGTGCGGTGAAGATCACCCCGGCACATGATTTCAATGATTTCGAGGTCGGGCGCCGCCATGATCTTGAGATGATCAACATTTTCGATGCCCATGCCTGCCTGAACGACCAGGTTCCTGAACCTTATAGGGGCCTGAGCCGGGAGGAGGCGCGCAAGCGCATCCTTGCCGATCTTGAGGCCCAGGGCCTGCTGGAGCGGACCGAGGAAATCACCCATATCGTGCCCTATGGCGATCGTTCAGGCGTGGTCATCGAACCCTGGCTGACGGATCAGTGGTTTGTCGATGCGGCCGAACTGGCCGGCCCGGCAATCGAGGCGGTGGAAAGCGGGCGGATCAAATTCGTGCCGCGCAACTGGGAAAACACCTATTACGAATGGATGCGCAATATCCAGCCCTGGTGCATTTCGCGCCAGATCTGGTGGGGGCATCAGATTCCGGCCTGGTTCGGACCCGACGGCACCATCTTTGTCGAGGAAACGGAGGAGGAGGCCCTGGCCGCCGCCGCCGCCCATTACGGCAAGGCGGTGGAGCTGCGCCGGGAAACCGATGTGCTGGATACGTGGTTTTCCTCGGCCCTGTGGCCGTTTTCGACCCTCGGCTGGCCGGAGGATACGGCGGAACTGGCCCGTTACTATCCGACCGATGTGCTGGTGACCGGTTTCGACATCATCTTTTTCTGGGTGGCGCGCATGGTGATGATGGGCATGCGCTTCATGGAGAAGGAGCCGTTCCACACGGTCTATATCCATGCCCTGGTCCGCGACGAAAAGGGCCAGAAGATGTCGAAATCCAAGGGCAATGTCATGGACCCGCTGGAATTCGTCGATGAATACGGCGCCGATGCCCTGCGCTTCACCCTGACGGCGATGGCCGCCCAGGGCCGCGACATCAAACTGTCGAAAAGCCGGGTTGAGGGCTATCGCAATTTCGGCACCAAGCTGTGGAACGCCGCCCGTTTCTGCCAGATGAATGAATGCAGTATTCCTGACGGTTTCGATCCGGCTGCGGTGAAGACGCCGCTCAACCGCTGGATCATCGGCGAGGTGGTGCGTACCGAAAGGGCTATATCGCAGGCGCTTGCCGATTTCCGCTTCAACGAGGCCGCGGGCGCCGCCTACAAGTTCATCTGGGGGCAGTTCTGCGACTGGTATCTGGAACTGGCCAAACCGGCGCTTCAGGGCGAGGATGAGGCGGTAAGGGCCGAAACCCGCGCAACCGCCGCCTGGGTGTTGGAGCAGATTCTGCGCCTGCTGCACCCCTTCATGCCCTTCATTACCGAGGCGCTGTGGCAGCAACTCGGCAAGCCCGGCCGGCTGATCCTGCAACACTGGCCGGAATTGGCGGATGACCTTCAGGCTCCGGATGCGGATGCGGAAATCGACTGGGTCATCCGTCTGATCAGTGCGGTGCGCGGCGTGCGTTCGGAAATGAACGTGCCGCCCGGGGCACGGGTGCCGGTTTTCTTCGCCGGGCTGGGTGATGAGAATCAGGCGCGACTGAAGGCCAACTGGTCGCAGATTTCCCGGCTCGCCCGTCTGGATCTGCAGGAAGAGCAGGTCGAGCCCGGCCGCGGCACCGTGCAGATCGTTCATGACGAGGCCACGGTGGTACTGCCCCTTGGTGATGTCATCGATATCGAGCAGGAAGTCGGGCGCCTGAACAAGGCCATTGCCAAATGCGAGCGTGATATGGCCGGTCTGTCCGGGCGGCTGAAGAATGAAAAATTCATCGCAAAGGCCCCGGCCCATGTGATCGAGGAACAACGCGCCCGCCTTGGCGAGCTGGAGAAGACGGCCGAAAAGCTGCGCGATGCCCTGGGCAGGCTCGTCTGACCCCATAACAGGAACGGAGGGCCCATGGCCAGAATCGCCATTGCCGGGTTTCAGCATGAAACCAACAGCTTTGCGCCAGGGCATACGGATTACGATGCCTTCCTGCGTGCCGACAGCTGGCCGGGCCTGACCCGGGGGAAGGATATCCTTCCCGTTTTCGATGGCGTGAATCTGCCAATTGGCGGCTTCATGGCCGAGGCCGCCTCCCGCCATGAGCTGCACCCGATCCTTTGGGCGGCGGCGACACCGGGTGGGCTGGTCACCCGCGATGCCTATGACCGGATCACTGCCGAAATCGTCGATGGCATTGCCGCGCTGCATGGCGCGAAGGGGCTG
>CAYXDL010000425.1:0-2520 GCA_964463775.1 uncultured Hyphomicrobiales bacterium | reverse complement strand
TCTCGCGGTCGAGGAAGTCGGCGATGGCGGTTTGTTCGGGTCTCGGCGGCACTGGAATATAAAGACTTAGAATCCTATCGACGGACAAACCGGGCTGGGCAGCTGATACAGAGTATTGATTGAGATTCATAGTTCGAAGCAGTTCGCCCATCCAGATGGATGAGAAGTCTACTAACGGCAGAACAACAACGGCATGCTCAGAAGCCCAGAATTTGCCCGATGCATAGTTGATGTTGCCGCATAACGCGCCTTGCCTTCCAATCAGTGTATAGTGACCTTGATGTGTGAAGTTTGAGAAGAAGCCCCTGATTCCGTTTCCACCGTAGACAGGGTATGCGCCACCCTTTTGAATCTCTTTAGAAGTAATATTCTCGCCACTCCTAAGTCGTGCAACCCGGCGCAGCCGCTTCACCTCCCAACCCTCCGGCACCTCCCCCAGCCATTCCACGCCGCTGGGTTTGTATTTGGGATATGGTTGCCACCTCATTTCCCGTTCCTCCGCCCCTCATCGGGGGATTTCGATTGCATGGGCACGACGCGCCGTGCCCATACATACGCCATCACACCATCCACGGTTCATGACCATATTGCGGTTGTGGTTCGGCAATGGTGTTTTTCCCGTGCCGATTCGGGTTGTTGTTGTCCAATTCCCATTTTTTCGGATTGTCGGCGATATATTCCCGTATCCGGTGCGATTCATTGTCGTCGCGGACGATGTGTTCGTAATAATTGCGCTGCCATAATTTGCCGATAAATCGTGACCATCCGTGTTGTTTCACCCCGTCAATATATCGTTTGGTGGTCATGGTTTTGAACCGATGCACCACGTCCGGCAATGACAACCCCCACGCCGCCGTAGGGGCAACCCCCTGTGGTTGCCCAACCCCCTGTGGTTGCCCAATATCAGGGCAGGCACGGGGGCCATCAGGGCAGGCACGGGGGCCATCAGGGCAGGCACGGGGGCCTGCCCCTACGATGATCATTATGATTCCGTGGATGTGGTTTGGCATGATTTGAAATGCGTCAATATCAATACCTGGATAATATTTCGGGATTTCATGCCAGATCGTTTCGACCATCCGGCCGGAATCATTCAATATCATTTCCCCATCAACGACATCACCGAACATACAGGCCCGGTTCCGGGTGCAAATGGTCACGAAATATGCCCCGGCCCGCGCATAATCATACCCCTGCAACCGGATGGAACGACGGCGCTTTGTCATGTTCCGTATCCCTTCAGGGAAACCTGCCGCTTTCCCTCGGTTTGAACTATCCGGAATTTCCGGATGGTTGCCATGAAATTTGCCTTCCCCGGCGCCATGCTTATCCCGCTGCCTCCGTCCACTCCTGCAATTTTCGCCGCAGCAACTCTTTATCCGGCAGATAGAGCCGGTATTCGCGCGCGTGAATGTTGGCGTCTTCAGGCAGGGTGATTTCAACAAGGGCATCATTCTTCTGCTTGCACAGGATTATCCCGACAGTCGGGTTTTCTTCGGCCAGTTTTATGAAACGGTCGAAATAGTTGACATACATCTGCATCTGCCCCAGGTCCTGGTGGGTCAACCTGCCGATCTTCAAGTCGAGAAGCACATAGCAGCGCAGCAGGCGGTTGTAGAAGACGAGATCAACGAAAAAATGCTGTTCCTCAAAGGAAAAACGTTTTTGGCGGGCCTCGAAGAGAAAGCCCTTGCCCAGCTCGAGCAGGAAATGTTCGAGCTGGTCGATGATGGCGCTTTCCAGATCGGACTCGCTGTAACGGGCCTTTTCGTCCAGACCGATGAACTCGAGTACATAGGGGTCTTTGAGCAGGTCTTCCGGGCGGGTGACGATCTGGCCCTGGCGTGCCAGCTCGCGTATTCCCTGCTGGTCCCGGCTGAGGGCCAGGCGCTCATAGAGGCCGGAGTCATACTGGCGTTTGAGCTCGGCCAGGGACCAGCCGCCCGCAGTCGCCTCGATCTCGTAAAAGCTGCGTTCTTCCGGGCTGTCGATGGCGATCAGGAAAACGTATTGGGACCAGCTCAGCCGAAAAGGTGGTTCGGGGCCATCAAGGGCCTGGGTAGGCAGATGCTCCGGAAAAGCCAATTTGCCAGATGGCGTCTGGCATTTCTCTTCGGCGGGCAATGTGCCAGACGCTGTCTGGCCTTTTCCGGGCAGGCGGTCGGCGTAGGTCAGATAAAACTTGCGCATGTTCTGGAGATTGGAACGGGAAAAGCCCCGCCCAAACTCCTCCGTCAAGGCGGCAGACAGCTTCTTCAGGAGAGCCGTCCCGTATTCCGCCCGCTCCTGCCCCCGCTGTTCATGCAGCACCAGGCGGCGGCCTATCTCGAAACAGGTCAGCACCTGAATGAAATCCACCGACCGCGCCGCCTGCGACCGGGCGGCCTGAATCAGGCGGCGGATTTCAAGGATCAGATCCTTCACCGGGTGACCTCCCCAAGCAGTTCGATGATCTCTTTTTCCAACTCCCTGATGTCGGCCTCGATGAAGCGCACACCCGGATTATTATGTTCATACGTG
>CAYXDL010000424.1:0-2531 GCA_964463775.1 uncultured Hyphomicrobiales bacterium | reverse complement strand
CAATGATTTCGGTGTCGATTTCTTCCCTCTGACCGAGCCGCTGATCTTCGGTGCCGCCACCCGGGTGATGAGCTTGCGCGACGGTTCGAAGAAGATGTCGAAATCCGATCCGTCCGATTATTCGCGCATCAATCTGACCGATGGTCCTGACGAAATCGCGCGCAAGGTGCGCAAGGCCAAGACGGACCCGCTTCCCCTGCCCGAAACGGTGGAAGAACTGGCCGAGCGGCCGGAGGCACGCAATCTGGTCGGTATTTTCGCCGCCCTTTCCGGGCGCGATGCCGCCGGTGTGCTGGCAGAATTCGGCGGCCAGCAGTTTTCATCCTTCAAAGCGGCCCTGGTCGATCTGGCGGTGGAAAAGCTGGGGCCCATGGGCGGGGAAATGAAGCGCCTGATGGCCGACAGCGCCTATGTCGACGATGTGCTGCGGAACGGGGCTGAACGGGCGGCGGCGATTGCCACCCCGATCATGGACGAGGTGAAGGACATCGTCGGTTTTCTGCGTCCCTGAAAAAAAGCGGGCGGGCGGCGGGGCTTGCGCTTTGGGCCGTCAGGGGCCATCTGTAGGAAGGGCGGCAGGCGGATATGCCGCAAGTTGGATGAGGGGCGCCGATGAGAGACTGGATCGAACGCATCAAGGACCGTCTGCTGTTGCTGGACGTGCCCCGCGGCAATACCCTGCTGAAGGGGCTTGGCGTTCTGGCGGTGTTGCTGGCGCTGTATTATCCCGTCGGCATGGCGATCGTCCATCGGGTGGATGACGATCCTGCCTTCACCGCACCGGAAACGGCCGGCGGATCGCGGGCCGTCGATGTGGCGATCGCCCTGATTGACCGCGAGGTCAATATCAACCGCTGGACAGCCAATGACCCGTTTTTCCTGCCCGGCGCCGCCCTGGACAACATGCCCAATTTTCAGCAAGGGATCATTTCGGCCCTGGCCCGGTTCAGCTTCGAGCTGACGGATCAGTTGGGGCGGGTGCGTGGATCGTCCTCGACCGATCCTGATCTGCAGAAGGCGGCCGGGCTGCTGCAGTATCCCGGCAATGTCTGGGTGTGGGATCCCTCCATTTCCTGGGCGCCGACGGCGACCTCCGAACAGCAGTATCGCGAGGCGCTGAAGCGTTTGCGCAGCTATAACGAGCGCCTTTCGCGCGGTGAGGCGATTTATGAGCGCCGCGGTGACAATCTGATGGCGACGCTGGACCGGATCGCCCTCGATCTCGGGGCGGCTTCGGCGGCGCTGGATCAGCGCATTCGCGAAGGATCCGGGCTGCTGATCGACACCCAGGCCGATGATGTCTTCTACCATGTCAAGGGGCAGACATATGCTTATTATCTGCTGCTGAAAGCCCTGCGGGCCGATTTCACCAATGTCATTCAGGAAAAGGAACTTGCATCGGTCTGGGAACGGATGCTGTCCAGCATGCAATCGGCGGCGATTCTCGATCCGCTGATCGTCATCAATGCCGGTCCCGATGCCTGGATCCGGCCCAGCCATCTGGCGGCGCAGGGATTTTATCTGCTGCGGGCACGGACCCAGCTTCGCGAGATCACCAATATTCTGCTGAAATGAACCGTCGCTCCTTTTCAGTGATGCCGCGGGCCTGAGCGGGGCATGAATTTTCTTGCGCCGCCGCGCTGCAGACGCCACCATATGCCCGATGCGGGAGGAATGAGTGAGCGGCACAACCCACAGACGCACGAAATTCCTGGTGGTGGTGGATGACACGCCCGAATGCCGTGTCGCCCTGCGTTTTGCGGCGTTGCGCGCGCGCAATGTCGGCGGTGGTGTCACCCTGTTGAGGGTCTATGAGCCGCCGGATTTCCAGCATTGGATGGGGGTCGGGGAACTGATGCGCCAGGAGGCGCAGGAGGAAGCGGAATCCCTGCTGCGTGCCCTGTCGGCCCAGGTGCATGAGGAGACGGGCATCATGCCCGAGATCGTGATCGAGGAAGGTTCGGTCCGTGAGGTCATCCAGCCCCTGATCGAACAGGACAGGGATATCCGCATTCTGGTGCTTGGCGCATCGCCCGACAAGGCCGGGCCGGGGCCATTGGTCAATTTTCTGGTCGGGGAGTTGTCCGGCCATTTCAGCATTCCGATCACGGTGGTTCCCGGCACCCTGACCCGCGCCCAGATCGAGGAACTGACCTGATCTTCCCGTATTCAGGCCATCACGCGGTTGCTTTTCCAACCATAAGGCGTTGTTTCATGACATAGTGACGGCTGCTGCCGCCAGATTGCAGCATTTTCGGGACATCACGGTAGGGCAAAGCGATGCTTGTGTTCTTTTTGTTTGTGAAAGGCCTGCTGCTCGGTCTGGCGATCGCGGCACCGCTGGGACCGGTGGGTGCCTTGTGCATCAGCCGCGCGGTTGAGCGCGGATTATGGGCGGGGGTGGCCGGTGGTGTTGGCACGGCGCTGGCCGATGCACTTTATGCCGCTCTTGCCGCCGGCGGCTTTGCCGCCTTTACCACGGTGCTGGTTTCCGTGGATGGTTATTTGCGCGCTGGTGGCGGGGTGTTCAT
>CAYXDL010000423.1:0-2538 GCA_964463775.1 uncultured Hyphomicrobiales bacterium | reverse complement strand
GTGCGCCCCGTGCGGGCGAGCAGGGTCTGATGGGTGCCGGATTCGACGATTTCGGCGTTTTCGATCACATAGATGCGGTCGGCGCCGATGATGGTGGACAGGCGATGGGCGACCACCAGTGTGGTGCGGCCCTCCATCAGGCGGGAAAGGGCGGCCTGAACCTTTTTTTCGGCCTCGCTGTCAAGCGCCGATGTCGCCTCGTCGAGCAGCAGAATGGGGGCGTTCTTGAGCATGGCGCGGGCGATATTGATGCGCTGGCGCTGCCCGCCGGACAGCTTGTTGCCCGCATCGCCGACCTCGGTGTCGTATCCTTGGGGCAGACGCATGATGAAATCATGGGCATCGGCGGCTTTTGCGGCGGCGACGATTTCCGCCTCACTGGCGCCCTGGCGGCCATAGGCGATGTTGTCGCGGATGGTGCCGTTGAACAGGGCGGTGTCCTGGGATACCAGGCCGATGGCCGCGCGCAGCGAGGAAAGGGTGACATGACGCACATCCTGCCCGTCGATGAGTACGGCACCGTCGCGGACATCGTAGAAGCGGGGAATGAGATTGAGGATGGTCGATTTGCCGCCGCCCGAGGGGCCGACAAGGGCCACGGTCTGCCCCGGTGCCACCTCCAGATCGATACCGCGAAGGGCATCGCGGCCGCCTTCCTCGTAAGCGAAGCTGACATGCCGGAATTCGATCCGCCCCTCCGTGACCCGGAGCGGTCTTGCCCCCGGTTCGTCACTGATGGCGGGCAGATGGTCCAGGGCCCTGAACAGGCGATCGGCGGCGCCAAGGCCCAGCTGCAGGGCGGTGTTCAGCGTTGCCAGGCTTTTCAGGGGCCGGTAGGCGTAGAGCAGGGAGGCGATGAAGGCGACCAGCTCGCCCGTGGTCATCTCTCCGGCGACGATGCGCTCACTGCCGTACCACAGCACCACGGCGGCGGCGAGGGAGCCGATGAATTCCATCATCGGTGAGGCGGCGGAGCGCAGGCGCAGGGCCTTCAGCGTTACCCTGAGGCGATCCTGCAGGGATTTTTCGGCCCGGGCGATTTCGAATTCCTCCATCGCATAGGCCTTGACCTGGCGGACGGCGGCGAAGGTGGTGTCGAGCAGGGCGGTGAAATCGCCGGCCTGTTCCTGAATCTGCCGGGATACCTTGCGCATGCGCCTGCCAAGGCGCGAGAGAGGGTAGAGGACCAGCGGAAAAACCACCAGCGAGGCCGTGGCCAGGCGCCAGTCGGTGGCGAACATGACGCCGATCAGCACCATGGCCATGAGGGAATCCTTGACCAGACCGGTGATGGCCTTGCCGGTGGCCTCGTTCAATAGCGAGGCATCGACAAGAAAGCGCGAGATCAGCCGCCCCGTCGCCTCGTCATTATGGTAACCGAGATCGGCATAGATCAGATGACGGTGCAGATCGGCCTGCACATCGGTGGCGATGCGCTGGGAAACCCCGTTGACCAGGTACCCCTGTCCGAAACTGGCCAGGGCATTGGCGAAACCGATGGCGACGAAAGCGACAGGCACCAGAATCCGCCAGACGGGATCGCCCTCGATCAGGGCATTGTCCACGGCGTATTGCAGCATCTTCACCGACAGGCCGGAGGCGGCGACGACCACCATCATGCAGAAGATGGCAAGTGCCAGCCGTCCCTTGTGGCGGCTGACATAATCGCGCAGCAGGCGCATGACCAGCCGGCGGGTGGCGGTTTGCGGCTGACCGTCCGTATGCTGTTTCCCAATCATGTTTTTCCGCCTATAAATATTGTCATATACCGTGTTCGGCCTTTCAGGCCGGACGGAAGAACAAGGAAGCCATCCGCCATGACCGAAGGATTATCAGCCGGTTTACCGGGTTCCGCCGCTGCCGCAGGCTGGCGCGCAAGCGCCTGTCCGCACGATTGCCCCAGCACCTGTGCCCTGGAAGTGGAAATAACCGAGGACGGGCGCCTGGGCAAGGTTCGTGGCGCAAGGGACAACACTTATACCGACGGTGTCGTCTGTGCCAAGGTGGCCCGCTATGCGGAACGGGCCAACCATCCCGACCGTCTTTTGTACCCTCTCCGGCGCGTCGGAGCCAAGGGAGAAGGCCGTTTTGAGCGGATAGGCTGGGATGAGGCGCTGGATATTGTCGCTGAAAATTTTCTGCGCATCGAGGAGGAATACGGCGCTGAGGCCGTGTGGCCGTATTTCTATGCGGGTACCATGGGGCTGGTGATGCGCGACGGCATCGAACGCCTGCGCCATGTGAAGAAATATTCCCGCCAGCATTCGACCATCTGTTCCTCGACCTCGACGATGGCCTATCTGGCCGGCTGTGGCCGCCTGATGGGCACGGATCCGCGCGAGATGGCAAAATCCGATGTCATTGTCATCTGGGGCACCAATGCAGTGCATACGCAGGTCAATCTGATGACCCATGCCGTCAAGGCCCGCAGGAACAATGGCGCGCGTATCGTCGTTGTCGATACCTACCGCCATGAAACCGCTGAAAAGGCCGATATGTTCCTGTGTCTGAAGCCCGGCACCGATGCGGCGCTGGCGG
>CAYXDL010000422.1:0-2543 GCA_964463775.1 uncultured Hyphomicrobiales bacterium | reverse complement strand
GGAATCGATAAACAACACATCACCGGGGCCGAGCCGGGCAAAAATGCCGCGATCGGCCTGATGCACCGTGGAACAGCGGCAATCGACCCCCAGTTCCCCGATCGCCGCCCGCGGCGCCGGATCGATGGCGGTCAGCCTGGCTTCGATCCCGCCATCGGCGATCGCCCGCGCCATGAAGCGGGTGGAATGGCCGGAGCCCACCTCGACGATATGGCGCGGATGCAACCGGCGAATCAGCGTATAGGCCATGGCGGCATCGAGACGGGGAAACCAGTCCTGCCTGAAACGGGGCAGGGGTGCGGGATTATCGGCCATCCCGCGCAGTTCACGGCCATATTCATCGATATGGCCGATCCAGCGGGCGAAGTCTTCCCGCCGCTCATCGAACAGACGGCGGACTGCCGGATATCCCGGGTGTTGCGCAGGCAGTTCGCTGCGGTAACGGTAGGGAATGAACCATCCCTGCGGATGCCGCCCTTCCAGGGTTGCCCGCCCCATTTCCAGATAACGCGCGGAGGCTGTGCCCGGTCTTTCCCTGCTCAAGGCGTCAGCACCATGCCTTCGCGCGCCACCACCGAACCCGGGCGGCGTGCCTCCAGCGCCCGGGCGATGCGGTCCATATGGTCATCATCGTGATCGGGATCGTGATGAAAGGCGACAAAGGTCTTCACCCCGGCCAGATCGCAGAGCCTGGCGCCCTCCTCCCAGGTGGAATGGCCCCAGCCGTGGCGGCATTTGTATTCTTCCTCGTCATACATGGAATCGTAGATGACGATATCAGCCCCCTCGATCAGACGCAGGATGTTCTGATCGGGCTGACCGGGTACATGTTCCGTATCGGTCAGATAGCAGATCGACCTGCCCCTGAAATCGACACGATAGCCCGTCGCCCCGTCCGGATGGTTCAGCGGCGTGGTGCGCAGCATGATGCCATCGTCCAGATCGATCGTGTCCCCGGCGACGAAATCCATGAAGTCGATCCTGGCGCCGAAAATTTCCAGCGGCACCGGGAACAGAGGCGACATCATCATTTCGCGCAGAACATGATGCACGGTAAAGTCAGGCAGCAGATGCCCGGCCCAGATACGGAAGTGAAATCCCGGCACGAACAGGGGCGTAAAGAACGGCAGACCACAAATATGATCGTAATGGGAATGGGTCAGGAAGATGTCGTAGCTTCCCGGTTCCTCCCTGACCATCTCGTTGCCGAGGTAACGGATGCCGGATCCGGCGTCGAACAGCAGGCGGCGCCCGCCGCAGCGGATTTCCAGCGACGAGGTGTTGCCGCCATAACGCGTCACATTCGGTGCGCAACAGGCGATGCTGCCGCGTACACCCCAGAATTTGACGGAAAAGTCGCTGTGACCGGACAAAGACCGCACCTCAAGCCGTTATTTCCTTTATCGCCACCGGCCATCTGCGATACGGTCTGCCGATATGCCGATGGCGGAATGATTTCCGATTTTCACCTTCAGGTCAAACCGACAATCCGGGAAAGGCAATGGATAATCCATTTATATTGTCACTCGACGGCCCCAGGGCAAATATTACCATCAACCGGCCGGAAAAACGCAACGCGCTGGATATAACCGATCTTGAACGGCTCGATACCCTGATCGGCGAACTGCAGGGCAGAAAGGACCTGCGCGTTCTGGTACTGACGGCGGCGGGCGATAAGGCATTCTGCGCCGGCGTCGACCTGTCCGATGTTTCTTCCTTCGACTGGCGCGACAACCCGCTGGAACGGGTCTGTGACCGCATAGCGGATCTGCCCCTTGCCACCATATGCGCCCTTAATGGCGGGGTGTTCGGCGGCGGCGTCGATCTGGCCCAGGCCTGTGATTTCCGCATCGGCGTCAGGGGCATGAAACTGTTCATTCCCCCGGTCAGGATCGGGGTACATTACCACCTTTCCGGCATGCGCCGCTCTCTGGCCTGTTTCGGAGCCAATGTCACCCGCAGGCTCTATCTCGGTGCGGAAATGCTGGGGGATGAGGATCTGCTGGCACTCGGTTTCCTGAAATCGCTGGTTGCGGCGGAAGAGCTGCAGGCGGCCACCGAGGCCCTGGCCGATCATCTGGCCGGTCTGGCGCCGCTGGCCTATCGGGGCATGAAGGCAACACTGAACGACCTGCTGAACGAGCGCGCCGATCCTGCAACCATAAGCGAGCGTATCGGTGCCTGCTTCACCAGCGAAGACATGGCAGAAGGCCTGGCCGCCATGAAGGAAAAGCGCCCGCCCCGCTTTCAGGGGCGCTGAAGTCAGCCGCCCGCGCCCCCCTTCTGTCAGGCATTCAGAAACCCGGCCACAAGCCTGATCTGTTTGTCATTGTTCAGAGCGGGGGCATGGCCGACCCCTTCTATTTCCACGATCCTGGCGCGGGGGCCACGGCGGCGCATTTCCTCGGTGGTTTCCGGCAGCAGCAGATCGGATTCGGATCCGCGCAGGCACAAGACCGGCACATCAATGCCATCATAGGCATCCCACAACACATAATCATCGGAATGATGCACGAACTGGCCGACCATTTCAGGGTCGTAAT
>CAYXDL010000421.1:0-2548 GCA_964463775.1 uncultured Hyphomicrobiales bacterium | reverse complement strand
GGAGCGGCGTAATACCATTCCGATCCTCTCCAACGTGCTGATCCGCGCCGGAGACGGCGATGTCAGTTTCACCGCGACGGATCTCGATATTTCCATTGTCGAATCGGTCGATGCCGATATCGCCATGCCCGGGGCGACCACCGCGCCGGCGCATACCCTGTATGATATCGTGCGCAAGCTGCCTGACGGGGCACAGGTGGAGCTGGACGCATCCGGCGATGACGGCCGTCTGGTGCTGCGCGCCGGCCGGTCGCGCTTTCAGCTTTCCTGCCTGCCGGAAGGGGATTTCCCCTCCCTCAGCGAGGATGATCTGCCGCACGCCTTCGAGATGCCGGCCGATGAAATGCGCCGTATCATCGACAAGACGCGTTTCGCCATTTCGACCGAGGAAACGCGTTACTATCTGAACGGCATCTATCTGCATGAAACGGAGCAGGACGGTTTCGCCGTCATGCGCGGGGTCGCCACCGACGGCCACCGCCTGGCCCGGGTGCAGATTCCCCGCCCTGCCGGGGCGGAGGGGATGCCCGGCGTCATCTTCCCGCGCAAGGCCGTGGGTGAGCTGCGCAAGCTGATTGACGATTTCGACGATGGGCTGGCCGTGGCGTGTTCGGACAACCGCATTCGTTTTTCCTTCGGCCGGGTTGTGCTGACCTCCAAGCTGATCGACGGCACATTCCCCGATTACGAGCGCGTCATCCCGACAGGCAACCGCCTGACCATGGAAGTCGATGCCAAACTGTTCGCCAAGGCGGTCGATCGTGTCTCGACCATCTCGACGGAGAAGTCCCGGGCGGTGAAGCTTGCAATCGCACCCGGCAGCCTGACCCTGTCGGCCAACAGCCCGGATCAGGGCAGCGCGGTCGAGGAGCTGCCCGTTTCCTTCGAGGGCGAGGGCATGGAAATCGGCTTCAACTCCAAATACCTTCTCGACATTGCCGGACAGATCGAAAGCGAAAACATCCGTTTCCGCCTGGAGGACGGCAATTCGCCTTCCCTGGTCGAGGATGGCGAGGATAGCGGGGCCATCTATGTCCTGATGCCGATGCGGGTTTGACGGAAGCGCTCATGCCATGCCCTCCGGCCCATGCGCGCGGTCCCGTGGCGATCATGCCCCGGCGGGAGGAAACCGTCACCTGCCATATCGAACGGCTGACGGTGACGGAATTCCGCAATTATCGCCGGGCCCGCCTGGAGCTGCCGTCGCCGGAGACCGCCCAGGCGATCGTTCTGATCGGCCCCAACGGCGCCGGCAAGACCAATCTGCTGGAGGCGATATCGCTGCTATCCCCCGGCCGCGGCTTCCGCAGGGCGCGCCTTGGCGATATCGGGCGCATCGGCGGCAACGGGCCGTGGGGAATCGCGGCGCAGTTGCGCAGGGGTCCGGCAGTGGTCGAGTTGGGCACCGGAATCGAACGCACCGTAACAGCGGATGGCGAGGGCAGCGAGCGGCGCAAGGTGCGCATTGACGGCCAGGGTGCCACCCCCGCCCGGCTGGCCGAACAGCTTTCGGTGGTCTGGCTGTCACCGGCGATGGACAGGCTGTTTGTCGACGGTGCGGCAGGACGACGGCGTTTTCTCGATCGTGTCGTCTATGCCTTCGATGCGGATCATGCCCGGCGGGTGGCGGAATATGAACGCCTGCTGCGTGAACGTTCCCGCCTGCTGCGCCGTGGCGGGGATGCACGTTGGATCGATGTGCTGGAACGCTCGCTGGCCGAAACGGGTATCGCCATCGCCGCCGCGCGCAACGAGGCGTCAGTCCGGCTGACTCCGGCATTGGAGGCAGGGATAGAGGGCTTTCCGAAAGCCGCCATCCGCATCGACGGCATTGTGGAGGACTGGCTGACGATAATGCCCGCCCTGGCGGCTGAGGAGCGTTTCCGGGCTGCCCTTGAGCAGGGGCGCGGGCGCGATGCGGAAACCGGCGGCGCCGGCATCGGACCGCATCGCAGTGACCTGGGCGTAACAGTCGCCGGAAACGGCAGGGCGGCGGCCCTGTGCTCGACCGGTGAGCAGAAGGCCCTGCTGGTCTCCCTGGTGCTGGCCCAGGCGATGACCGTGGCCTGGGAGCGGGGCGAAACCCCGATCCTGCTGCTGGACGAGATTGCCGCCCATCTCGATGCCCGGCGGCGCCGGGCCCTGTTCACCGCCCTGCCCGCACTGGGCTTTCAGGTGTGGATGACGGGCACCGAACGCGAACAGTTCGATGGCTTCGGCGGAGGAAGCCATTTCGTGGAAGTATCAGACGGCATCCTCACGGGATGACGAAGAAAGAGGGTTGAAGATGAGCGAGAACAAGCAGACGGAATACGGCGCGGATCAGATCAAGGTTCTGCGCGGGCTGGATGCCGTCCGCAAGCGCCCCGGCATGTATATCGGCGATACCGATGACGGCACCGGGCTGCACCACATGGTCTATGAGGTGGTCGACAATGCCATCGATGAAGCCCTGGCCGGTTACTGTGACAGCGTCTATGTCAGCCTGAACGCCGATGGCTCCGTCACCGTGCGTGACAACGGCCGGGGCATCCCGCCGGAGGAGCTG
>CAYXDL010000420.1:0-2550 GCA_964463775.1 uncultured Hyphomicrobiales bacterium | reverse complement strand
AGCTGCCAGGGATACTTGCCCTCGAATCCGCCGAGATTGACCAGTTCCAGATAACGGGCCACGCGCTCGCGCTGCTCGCTTCCCGGCAGGCCCATGATCTCCAGCGGCAGGGATACGTTCTTCTGCACGGTGCGCCACGGATACAGGGCCGGGGCCTGGAAGACATAACCATAGGCCCGGGCCAGGCGCGCCTCACGCGGGGTGACGCCATTGACGGAGATCTGCCCCTCCGTCGGTTGTTCCAGATCGGCAATCACCCGCATCAGAGTGGTCTTGCCACAGCCGGACGGCCCGATGAAGGAAACGAACTCCCCCCGTTCGATCTGAAGATCGATCCCGCTCAATGCAAAAACGGGCGCATCGGCGGTCTGAAAGGTGAGCGACAGATTGCGAATGTCGATCACCGTGCCGTCCGAAGCACCCTTTTCATGCGGCGAAAACGCTGCCGCTGTCTTTCCCATAACTCACCTCACCCAGTCGCGGATACCCGCCATGATCCCTTTGCACATGGTGCCTACAATGTGGCACGCTCCAGCATGGCCTGCAAAAGGATATTGCAGCCGGCGCCCAGGTCCTCCGGCGTTGCGCTTTCCGTCTCGTTATGGCTGATGCCGTCGGCACAGGGCACGAAGATCATTCCCGTCGGCGCCACACGGCTGATATAGCAGGCATCGTGACCGGCACCGGAGATGATGTCCATATGCGGATAGCCGGAATCTTCCGCCGCCCTGCGCACGGCACCAACGCAAGCCTCGTCGAATTTGATCGGCGGCGAATACCAGATTTCCTCAAGCTCATGGTTCAGGCCGATATCGGCACAGATTTCCTCACAGGCGGATTTCAGGGCCGCCGCCATGGCTGACAGGGTCTCATCCTCCGGATGGCGCAGATCGACGGTCAGGAACACCTCGCCCGGAATGGTGTTGCGCGAATTGGGGCTGACCTTCATAACCCCTACGGTGGAAACCGCATGCGGCGGATGGGCCAGGGCAATGGCGTTGATGCGATCGACCAGACGCGCCGCCCCCAGCAGCGCATCGGCACGGCGGTTCATCGGCGTAGTGCCGGCATGGGATTCGCGCCCGGTCAATGTGGCCTCGAACCAGCGTTGTCCCTGCGCGCCGGTGACAACACCGATGGTCTTGCCCTCGGCCTCCAATATGGGTCCCTGTTCGATATGAGCCTCGAAAAAGGCGCGGAACTCGCGCCCGCCGCAGGGAACGTCACCCTTGTAGCCGATGCGCTCCAGCTCATCGCCAAGCGCCACGCCATCGAGATCCTTGCGGCTGAGCCCGTATTCCAGATCGAACACCCCGGCATAAACGCCCGATGACACCATCGCCGGGGCAAAACGCGATCCTTCCTCATTGGTCCAGACCGTCACCTCGATGGGGGCGTCGGTTTCATAATTGTGATCGTTGAGGGTGCGGATGACCTCCAGCCCCGCCAGTACGCCGAAAACGCCGTCGAACTTGCCGCCGGTGGGCTGGGTATCCAGGTGGCTGCCGGTCACAACCGGTGGCAGTGAATTATCGCGGCCGGGCCGGCGGGCAAAGATATTGCCCATCTCATCAACCGTGACGGTGCAGCCGGCCTCCTCGCACCATTTAACGAACAGGTCCCGCCCCTCCCGGTCGAGATCGGTCAGGGCAAGGCGGCAATTACCGCCTTTTTCGGTCGCCCCGATTTTGGCCATTTCCATCAGGCTTTCCCACAGCCTGTCGGCATTGATCTTGATGTTTTTCATGTTGCGGGCCTCCCTTCCCACCACATTGTCTTTGTCCGAATCCGCCGTTATCCGCGAGACACAGGCCTGTCACAGACCGGGCACAGGCTCCCGCTCCTGTTGTTGCGGCTATTCGGCAGCTTTCATGTTCTGCGGATTGCGCGGATCCTCTTTCCAGTTCAGATAGGGCTTGCCGTTATCGACCTTGACCATGGTAATGCAGTCATCCACCGGGCAAGCATGCATGCACAGATTGCAGCCGACGCATTCGGCATCCACCACCTCGTAATGGCGTTCGCCATTGACCCGTTCCGCCGCAATCGCCTGATGGGATGTATCCTCGCAGGCAATGTGGCACAGGCCGCATTTGATGCATTTGTCCTGATCGATGCGGGCAACGATCTCGCTGTTGATGTTCAGATACTGCCAGTCGGTCACATTGGGCACGGCAGCGCCACGGAAATCATCCAGCGTGGCATAACCCTTTTCATCCATCCAGTTGGCAAGACCATCCTTCATGTCCTCGACGATCTTGAAGCCATAATGCATTGCCGCCGTACAGACCTGCACGGAACCGGCACCCAGCGCCATGAATTCGGCCGCATCGCGCCAGGTTTCCACACCGCCGATGCCGGAAATCGGCAATCCGGCACATTGCGGATCGCGGGCGATCTCGGCCACCATGTTCAGGGCGATCGGCTTCACCGCCGGGCCGCAATAACCGCCATGGGTACCCTTGCCATCCACCGTCGGCGTCGGCGCCATTACATCCAGATCGACGGTGCAGATCGAATTGATCGTATTGATCAGCGATACCGCATCCG
>CAYXDL010000419.1:0-2552 GCA_964463775.1 uncultured Hyphomicrobiales bacterium | reverse complement strand
CGGGCGCCCATCGACAAATCCGATCATATCCCCCTCGATCTGGGACCGGGACAGGACAAGGGCGTGCTGGTCGTTCAGGAGGACATCACCGAAGTTATCGAGGAACGGGCGCGACGCGAGCGGGTGTTGCGCCAGCTGGTGACCACCGTGGTGGCCGTGGTTGATCGCCGCGATCCCTGGGCCGCGCATCATTCGGCACGCGTGGCGGAGGTGGCGCGCGCCATTGCCGAGGAAATGGGGCTGGACAAGGTCCTGGCCGAAACCGCCGAAACCGCCGGTGCCGTGATGGGGCTGGGCAAGAGCCTGGTGCCCGAATCCCTGCTGGTGAAGCGCGACAAGCTGAGCAAGGAAGAACTGCGCCAGATCCGTGAAAGCATCCTGACCACCGCCGATCTGCTGGAAGGGGTGGAATTCGACGGTCCCGTGGTCGAAACCCTGCGCCAGATTCAGGAACACTGGGATGGCAGCGGTATTCCGAAGGGGCTGAAGGGGCAGGAAATCCTGATCACCGCGCGTATCGTTGCCGTGGCCAATGCCTTTGTCGGCATGGTCAGTGCCCGTGCCTACCGGCCGGGTATGAGCTTCGATGAAGTCTCCCGTCATCTGATGGAGGAGGCCGGGCGCCGTTTCGATCAGGCGCCGGTGACGGCGCTGTTGAACATTCTCGACAATCGCGGCGGTCGTGAACGCTGGGCCCATTTTCAGGAACCGGTCGAGGGGCTGGACTGAGATGGGGGCTGCAGCCGCGGGCATTTTCCCTTGCATGACGGGGTTGTGGCGATAGTCTCGGCCCATGTTTGAATTCCTGCGGAAAAAATCCCCTGTCTACAGCCTGCCGCCTGGCAGGCGGATCTATGCCATCGGCGATGTTCATGGCCGTGCCGATCTGCTGGCGGAACTGCAGGAACGGATTGCGGAGGATGCTGTCTCCGGCCCCGGCAGGATTCTGATCGTCATGCTGGGTGATTATGTCGATCGCGGCCCCGGCAGCCGCGAGGTCATCGACATGCTGACCGCCCCCGCCCCTGCGGGGATGGAGAGGGTCTGCCTGCTCGGCAATCATGAGGAACAGATGCTGGCCTTTCTCAGCCAGCCGCAGCAGGCGGCGGACTGGCTGAAATATGGCGGGCGCGAGACACTTGCATCCTATGGTGTCGATGGCGAGGGCGATGATGTGGAGGAAATGAGCCGGGCCCTGGCGGCGGCCATACCCCGCCATCATCTGGAATTTCTGCGCGGCCTGTCGCTGCAGTACCGCGAGGGCGGATATTTCTTCGCCCATGCCGGCATCCGCCCCGGTATTCCGCTTCAGGCGCAGTCCCCGCAGGATCTGGTCTGGATCCGTGAACCATTCCTTTCGCATGGCGGTGATCATGGCGCCATGATCGTTCATGGCCACACCCGCCGGCGGGAGGTCGACTGGCGGGGCAACCGCATCAATATCGATACCAGCGCTTTTGCCACCGGCGTATTGACCGCCCTGGTTCTGGAAGGGGACAGCCGCCGCCTTCTGCAGACGGGCTGACGGCCGGGGCCGGCGCGGTCCGGGACCGATGTTCCGGGGCAAGAGGGCAGAGAACGGTTTACTTCCCCCCGCCGCGATCGTAGTTTCCGGAAAAAGCATGCAGCAGCAACGGGAACGCCATGGTCTCTTCCGCCTATTTCCGCAATCATTTTCAGGCGCATCTGGATGTTGCCCGGGCGACCATGGATGCCGTCGCCGGAGAGTTCGAAGCGGCACTGGCCACACTGGCCACGGCTGTTCGCGGCGGTGGCAAGATCCTGTTCTGCGGCAATGGCGGTTCCGCCGCCGATGCCCAGCATCTGGCGACGGAGCTGGTCGTGCGCTATGTCCGCGACCGTGATCCCATTGCCGCCATTGCCCTGACCACCGACAGTTCGGCCCTGACGGCGGCGGGCAACGATTATGGCTATGAACATGTTTTCGCCCGTCAGGTGCACGCGCTGGGGCGCGAGGGGGATGCACTGGTCGCCATCTCGACCTCCGGGCACAGCCCCAATGTGCTCGGCGCCCTGAAACAGGCGCGGGCGCTGGGGATGAGGACGATCGGCCTCAGCGGCCGCGATGGCGGTGACATGGGGCCATTATGCGATGTTCTGATCGTCGTTCCCGCCCGGGATACGGCGCATATTCAGGAAATGCACATCACGATCGGCCATATGCTGTGCGGGGCGCTTGAAACCGAGCTGGGGCTGACAGAGGGCTGAACATGGTACAGGGCCAGACAACGGCGGCGCTGGAGCGCTTCACGGATGCGCGGGTTCTCTGCGTGGGCGATGTGATGCTGGACCGCTTCATTTACGGCCGGGTCGGGCGGATTTCACCGGAAGCGCCCATTCCCGTGCTGCAGGTCGGGCGCGAGGAAACGATGATCGGCGGTGCCGGCAATGTGGCGCGCAATGTGGCGGCGCTCGGTGCCCGGGCCATTCTGATCGGCCTTTGCGGGGATGACGAGGCCGGGGCGCAGTTGCGGCATCTGGCCCGGCGGATGGATGGTGTGGATGTACGCCTGATTGCCGATACGGAGCGT
>CAYXDL010000418.1:0-2581 GCA_964463775.1 uncultured Hyphomicrobiales bacterium | reverse complement strand
CGGTACTGGCGATGCTGGTCTATATCTGGTTCCGGTTTGAGCTGCAGTTCGGGCTCGGCGCCGTGCTGGCGCTGATTCACGATGTCATCATGACCATCGGTTTCTTTTCGCTGCTGCGGCTGGAATTCAATCTGTCCAGCGTGGCGGCGGTGCTGACGATCGTCGGTTATTCGATCAACGATACGGTGGTGGTTTATGACCGCATCCGTGAAAACATGCGCCGGTTCAAGCAGATGCCGATGCCGGAATTGCTCAATCTCAGCATCAATGAAACCCTCTCGCGTACGGTGATGACCTCGCTGACCACTCTGCTGGCCCTGGTGGCGTTGTATGCCCTGGGCGGGGAAGTCATCCGCGGTTTCACCCTGGCTATGATCTGGGGCATTGTCGTCGGCACCTATTCCTCGATCTTCGTGGCCGCGCCCATCCTGCTGCTGCTGAAGCTTGATCGCAGAATGGGCGATGAGGACGATGAGGAAGGCCGGAATGCCGAAGGCATCGTGACCGAAGGCTGAAGCCATGGACATCACCCCGGTCATACCCGAAGGACACAAGGTCATCGAAGCTTATGGCGATGGCGGTTTCCGCATCACCGGGGAACGGTATGAGGGATCGGTGCTGCTGTTCCCGACGCGCGTGCTCGCCTGGCAGGTGGGGGTGTTTTCGGAACTGACACTGGAATCCCTGGCCCCGGTGGCCGAGGCGGCACCGGCGATCCTGCTGCTGGGATGCGGGACATCCATGGAATTCGTGCCCAAGGATATCCGGGCCACGCTGCGCGCCGGCGGCACGGTGATCGAGCACATGGATACGGGGGCGGCCTGCCGGACCTACAATTTCCTGCTTTCAGAGGGCCGCGATGTGGCGGCGGCGCTGATCAGCGTCTGAAAGAATCCGAGGGAGCAAGGCCGGAAACGGGTGAGAAAAAACCCGGCGGAGTAATCCGCCGGGTTTGCTGTTTCAGCCTCGTGGGGCAATTCAGCCCGCCGCGACAAGATTGGCGGCGGCGAAATCCCAGTTGACCAGATGCTCAAGGAAGGTCGCGATGTAATCGGGGCGCCGGTTCTGATAATCCAGATAATAGGCGTGCTCCCATACATCGATGGTCAGTAGCGGGGTGATGCCGTGGGCAATCGGTGTATCGGCATTGCCGGTTTTCATGACCTCAAGCTTGCCGCCGTTCAGAACCAGCCAGGCCCAGCCGCTGCCGAACTGGGTGGCGGCGGCTGTTTTGAAGCTTTCGGCGAATTTGTCGAAACCGCCGAGATCGGCATCGATTCTGGCCGCCAGATCGCCGGAGGGGCGCCCGCCGCCATTGGGCGACATGCTGTTCCAGCAGAAGGTGTGATTCCAGACCTGGGCGGCATTGTTGAAAATGCCGGCCTTTTCCGGATCACCCGCTGTTTCCGTGATCGCATCCTCCAGGGACTTTTCGGCCAGAGGGCTGTCCTTGGTCAGGTTGTTCAGATTGGTCACATAGGCGTTGTGGTGCTTGCCGTAGTGAAAGCTCAGCGTATTGGCCGAGATGTGCGGCTCCAGGGCATCCTGGGAATAGGGAAGATCGGGAAGTTGGAAAGCCATGGGTCAACACCTTTCGTCTTTGTCTGTTGTGTCTCGTTTCAGGCGGCGCCTTGCCGCGCAGGGAAGGGGCGTTCGATCCTCGCCCGGGCAGCAACCCGCATTTGATATGGCCACCCTTCCTGAATCGCCCCCTAAAGATTTGCGCGCTGGGCCCAAATGGCAAGGGGTTAATATGCCGGAAAGCGATTATTCTTTGCCCGACGGCCAAAACCCCATAAATAAACCGCCATGGATGATGAATTTCGCAACAAGGCGCTGTCCTTCTGCCTGGATGAGGTCCGCAAGCATGACCGCGACCGCTATCTGGCGCTGCTGGCAACGCCACCGCAGGCGCGGCGGTCTCTGGTGGCGTTGTATGCCTTCAATGCCGAAATTGCCCGTGTCGGCGAAACCGTCAGCCAGCCCTTGCTGGGGGAGATGCGCCTGCAATGGTGGCGGGACGGCCTGAAGGGCAAAAGCGATGGCGAAGCCCATCCGGCGATCCCGCTGCTGAAGGAAGGATTCACAACCGCCGGAGAGGATATAGCCTGTCTTGAAACCCTGATCGACGGCCGCCGGGGCGATCTGTATGAAGAAACGCCGGAAGGCTGGGAGGATCTGGACGATTATCTTTCGGCAACCTCTTCGGCACTGATGGTGGCGGCGCTGAAAATGCTCGGCGCCGCGACTCCCGCCGCTCTTGAGAAAGCCCGGCATCTAGGGCTGGCCTATGGCTATATCGGGCTTGCCCGCGCGCTCGACTATCAGCGCCGCCGGGGCCGCTGCCTGCTGCCGCGACGTCATTGGAGGGAAATGGCGATGAGGCGGGAGGATTTCATGCAGCAAGGCCATGGGCTTGCGGAAATCCGCCGGCTTTTCATCATTCGTGCGGAAAGCTTCCTGACCTCATGCCCGCCATCGCGGCCGGAAAAGACGGCATGGCCGGCCCTGTTGCCGGCCATCTGTGCCCGCACTCATCTTCAGGCCCTGCAGCGGGGCCGGGACGGGGCCAGCCCGCTGG
>CAYXDL010000417.1:0-2581 GCA_964463775.1 uncultured Hyphomicrobiales bacterium | reverse complement strand
TGATCCGTCTTCGCGATGCCCCCGTGCATCGCGCGCCGGACTATAAGAGCGCAGGGCGGTTATCGCAATGGTTAGCTGTGGTCTTTATCTCATCACGTCAGCAGGGCCAGTATGAGCGGCATGGTGGCCATGGCGGCCAGCGTGGTGATCGTGGTCAGATTGGCCATCAGGGGCACGTCGCCGCCCATGATGCGGGCGAGGATGACGGCCGAGGTCGCCGTCGGCAGCGCGGCCCAGAGAATGGCCACCGAACGCGCCGTGCCGGTGATGGCGAAGGAATCCATGATTGCGGCCATGATCAGTGGATAGACGATCAGGCAGAGAAGAATGCCAATGGCACCCGCCTGCCATTGCCGCCCGGCGGCACGCAGATCGAGGCTGGCGCCGACACTGAGCAGACCAAGGGCGATGGCCGCGCTGGAAAGCAGCGTCAGGCTGGCATGAATGACGCCGGGCAGGGGCCAGCCCGTTATCCGGTAGGCAATGCCGAAAATGCAGGCGACGATCAGCGGATTGGTGAAAAATCCCTTCAGCTGCTGCAGGAAAGTCAGGTTCCCCCCGCTGGCACCATAGCGGTTGAGGACGAGAACGCACAGGGTATTGACCACAGGCACGATGGTTGCCGTCAGCAGGGCGGCATAGGTCATGCCCTCATTGCCGTAAAGGGCGGTGACGGCGGCGAAACCGGCGAAGGTGTTGAAGCGGGTCGCGCATTGAAACAGCGAGGTCAGCGCCGGGCCGGGGCCGAGGACAAGGCGCCCGGTAATCAGGGCCAGAACGGCAATGGTCAGCAGGGCGGCGATGACGGCAAGCCAGAAGTCGACGGCCTCCAGCGGCGAGATGCGCGCCGTGGCCAGTTTGATGAACAGCAGCGAGGGAAAGAGCACGAAATAATTGAGGCGGTCCAGAAGTGGCCAGAAATCCCCGCCCGGAAAATCGATCCGCTTTAGTGCCGCGCCGAAAAGCATCAGCAGAAAGACCGGCAGCAGAGCCCCGGAAATGGCCAGAAATGTCATGATTCAATCCCCTGAAAGCCGGTCCAGAACACCCTGCAGGATGAAGCTGGCCGCAAGCTTGTCGACCACCTCGGCCCGGCGGGCGCGGCTTGTATCCGCCTCCAGCAGGGTCCGGGTCACGGCAACGGTGGAGAGGCGTTCGTCCCAGAAAGCCATGGGCAGATCGATATGCTCAGCGATATTACGCTGAAACTGGCGGGTGGACTGGCAGCGCGGCCCTTCGGACCCGTCCATGTTCCGTGGCAGCCCGATGATGATGCCGCCGACCTCATGCTCGCGGACAACATCCTTCAGAATGACGATATCGGCCGAGAATTTCCGCCGCCGGATGGTGTCCAGCGGGCGGGCGATGGTCAGGGTCGGGTCGGACAGGGCCATGCCGATGGTTTTGGTCCCGACATCGAGACCAAGCAGGCGCTGTCCGTTTTTCATGGCCTCAATGACGAGGCCGGGCTTGTCTAGCAACATGCCGGGTGCTACCTTCCGCGCGCCGGAGAAGGGACGGCCCGTCGATCCGGCAGGGTTGTTCGTTGGTCCGGTTATCTCATTTTAAAAGACAAAGCGGAAGGTGGCATATGTCGCTCGATAAGGCCACGGTCACGAAGATCGCACATCTGGCACGGATGAGGCTGTCCGAAGACAGGCTCGATCACATGGTCGGGGAGCTGAACAATATTCTCGACTGGGTGGAAACCCTGAAACAGGTGGAGACGGAGGACGTGCCGCCGATGACCTCGGCCGTGCGCCACAGCCTGCGCATGCGTGAGGACAAGGTAACCGATGGCGGTTACGTCGAGCGCATTCTGGCTAATGCCCCCGATGCCGAGGATGGATTCTTTACCGTGCCGAAGGTGGTGGAATGAGCGCCGCGGAACTGACTGAACTGGGCCTGGCCGAAGCACGCGACGGCCTGAAGGCGGGTGATTTTTCCGCCCGTGAACTGGTGGACGCCCATATCGGGGCCGTGGAAGCGGCGCGCGGGCTGAACGCCTTCATCACCGAAACGCCGGATCTGGCCCGCGAACAGGCGGAGGCGGCGGACCGCAGGATTGCTGCAGGTGAGGCGGGTTTGCTGGAAGGGTTGCCCATCGGGATCAAGGATCTGTTCTGCACCGATGGCGTGCGCACCACCGCCGGATCGCGGATTCTGGACAATTTCGTTCCCGTCTATGAATCCACGGTCACCGCGAAGCTGCGCGATGCGGGCGCGGTGATGCTGGGCAAGCTGAATCTCGATGAATTCGCCATGGGTTCCTCGAACGAAACCAGCTATTTCGGTCCGGTGCGCAATCCCTGGCGGCGCACGGGGGATCCGGCGGCCGAACTGGTGCCCGGCGGTTCTTCGGGCGGGTCGGCGGCGGCGGTGGCCGCACGTCTGGCGCTGGCGGCGACCGGTACGGATACGGGCGGCTCCATCCGCCAGCCGGCTGCCTTTACCGGCATAGTCGGGCTGAAGCCGACCTATGGCCGCTGTTCGCGCTGGGGAATCATCGCCTTTGCCTCTTCCCTCGATCAGGCGGGGCCGATGGGCCGCTCGGTGCGGGATGTGGCGCTGATGCTGCGGG
>CAYXDL010000416.1:0-2600 GCA_964463775.1 uncultured Hyphomicrobiales bacterium | reverse complement strand
CGTGAGGGATCGTCGAACAGATCGTAATCACAGAGGGGCAGACGGTCGAGATCGTCATAAAAGGTGCGGAACGGTTTTTCGACCACCTGTTGTTGTGCACCCGGGGCATAAAGAATGCCGTCGGGCAGGTCCGGACGCCGCCCGTTCAGCCAGTCGACATACTGGCACAGGCTCACCTCGGCCTCATGCAGGAAAACGGCGTCGCAATATTCCCGGTTGATGAAATCCCGCGCCTGAAAGGTGGCGTAATTGCCGCCGAAAATGATGGGAATATCCGGCACGCTGTTCCGGATATGCGCGGCCATGCGCCGGGTGTTGGCGGCAACTGTGGAGAAATTGACCGAAAAGCCGATCACATCCGGCTGCCAGGCAAGAATGTCATCGGCCAGGGACTCCGGCGTTTTGTGCGACAGCTGGCCATCGAAAATGCGGCATTCGGCCCGCTCCCGGAGGACGGTTGCCAGATGCAGCATGCCAAGCGGCGGATCGGTTTCAGCATTGGGGGGCTGAAAGAAGGAATAGTTGCTGGCGGCAACGGCAAGAGCGATCTTCATGAGGCGACCCTCCGGTAACAGCGCAGTTGCCTGAGCCGTCCTGTGGCGACGGGGGCATGGGTGGCAAGAATATCGTCGAGCAGAGGATCCTCATGAATGCGGGAAAGCCGTTCCTCCCAGATATGCTTCAGCGGTGTTTCATGAATATTGCCGGCAACGATTCCCGACAGGGTGCAGTGGGGTCTGACGCTGCCGTCACCGCGGATCAGGATGCTTTCCTGCCCTTTCAGTTTCAGTTGGCAGATGAAGAAATACATGTTCACGGCCAGGCGGACGGACATGCGCCCCTCCAGCATTTCCGCCTGACGGATCAGATAGTCGGCGGCATCGTCGAATTGATCATTGGTACAGGCCCCGCCCGCCTGCAGGCTGTTTTCCATAAAGGCATCACCGCGCCCCCAGGTGATCAGGTCGCCGATGTTCAGATTGTCGCAGCCACACAGATAAGCGGCTTCGACAAGCTCCGCCAGGCTGTGGACATTATCGCGGGTCAGCACGGTGGAAACGAAGGTGTGAAACCCCGCCGCATGGGCCATGGCCAGGGCTTCGAGGGTTCTGGCCCAGGCGCCTGCCCGGCCGCGGATGCGGTCGTGAACGGCCGGATCGCCGCCATCGAGGCTGACCTGCACCGTAACCACCCCCGCCCGGTGAAATTTCGCCAGCCAGTCCTTGTCCAGCAGCAGGCCGTTGGTCAGCACATGAATGGGGATACCGGCTTCGCCGATTCGTTGGAGGATCAGATCCATATGCCGGGGTTTCATCAGCGGTTCGCCGCCGGAGATAATGACCTCGCCGGTGCCGATTTCGATGATTTCGGCGCATAGCCGCTCAAGGGTTTCCAGATCCAGCTCGTCGCGGTTTTTCGGGCCGCTGTCGTTGTAGCAGAAATCGCAGGTCAGATTGCAGCGCTGGGTGAATTCGATCTGCACCGCATGGGGTGCGGGGTGGCGCCGTGGTTTGGCCATGATGGAGCGGAACCATTCCTCGCGCGCATGGACGGAGCGAAGGGCGAACTGAACATCGACAAAGCGCATTTCATCGGTCAGGGTGCGGGTGCCTCTCAGGGCTCCGAACACGCTTGCCGGTATGCTGCCGATCTCAGAGCTGTTATCCGGATCCGGATGGGGATGGTGCTGAGGTTGCGGTGTCATGTCACATGTCCTTTCCCGGCCGGGATGATGCTGTTCGTGACAGCATGGTGCCCACCCCCCGTTCGATTATCTCCAGCGGCGGGCAATCCGGGGCATCGATGGTGCCCTGGGCTTCGAAGGCCGCAAGCGGGCAGCCGGAGGCGCAAAGCGCCGCCGCCCCGCAGCCGCGACAGGCATCGATGCTGTGCGGGCCGCGTCTGCGCCAGCGGCGCATCCTGTCTGCATCGGGGGCATCGGCCGGGCTGAGCAATGCCGATAGCCTGTCATCGCCCATGGCCGCCCGCGTCAGGGCGACGGGGCAGGCCCCGGTATGGCTTCCGGCGAAAAACAGGGTGGGGCGCGTATAGGGGCAATGATAAAGGCGTGGCCAGCGGGCATCGCGGGTCAGGGCGGCGCGCAGGGCATCGCCATAGCCGAGGGCCAGCGGTTCGATGATCTGGTGGGTTGGCTGCGCCAGCAGTGTTGCGGCGGCCTCGGCATGGAGTTGGCCGTCCAGACCGTGCATTTCGCAGCCGAGCGCGGCTTCATCCGGCGGGGCCTTGATGAAGCTCATATGGATGTTGCGCGGATACACGCCGGAAAAGCAGAGCTCTTCGAAAAAAGCCTCTCCCATGCTTTCCCGGCTGCCGGGGCTGACCATGATGATGAAGGCGGGCGTGAAGCCGAAGCGGAAGAACAGGGACTGCCAGCAAAACACCGCATGGGCGTAAGCCTGTGCCGATCCGCTTTTCCTCAGGGCCGTTTCATGCAGCATGAACACAGCGTGGCGGGTGGTGGCGGGCAGGGATGACAGGGTTTCAAGGGTTTTCTCTTCCTCTTCCGTGCAGGGAAAGGAGGCATCGAGGGTCAGGCCGATCTCCGTCCCGCCCGCGGCACAATCCCGCAGCATGGCCTT
>CAYXDL010000415.1:0-2608 GCA_964463775.1 uncultured Hyphomicrobiales bacterium | reverse complement strand
AATGGGTTGAGAACACTGCCTTGTCGGCATTCGGCACCCTGTTCAGCAACATGGTAATCAGGGCATGAAACTCATCGGGTGTGGCATAGCCCACCGTATCGGGAATGTTTATGGTCGTGGCGCCGGCCTTGATGGCGCTTTCCACACAACGGCACAGAAAATCATGCTCGGTCCGGGTACCGTCCTCCGGCGACCACTGCACATCGTCGATGCGGTTACGGGCATAGGTGACACTGTCGATCACCGCCTGATGCACATCCTCAGGATCCATCTGCAGCTTGTATTTCATATGCAGAGGTGAGGTGGAAATGAAGGTGTGCACCCGGCCCCGGCGCGCCGGTTTCAATGCCTCGACCGCGCGGTCGATATCCTTTTCCGAGGCTCGTGCCAGGCCACAGATCACCGACTTGTCGCTGGCCTTGGCCACTTCATGCACGGATTCGAAATCACCGTTCGAGGCGATGGGAAAGCCGGCTTCGATCACATCGACGCCCAGCGCTTCCAGCACTTCGGCAACGCGCAGCTTCTCATCCAGCGTCATCGAGGCGCCGGGGGATTGTTCACCATCGCGCAGGGTCGTATCGAAGATCACCACGCGCGGCCTGGATTCATTCATTTCGGTATTCGCGGTTTTGGGGGCGTTCATTTCTCGCTCCGGAAAATAAGGTTTCACTTAAGACACAATCGATCACGATTCCCCTGAACGCCCGCCGCACATGCGGCCACTAACGCGTCAGGGGTGTCTAAGTCGCACCCCAAGGCCCCCGAGACCGAGAAGAAGCGCGGTTTCACCATCGGAAATGCCGGACCGGACGGAAATCGCAGGACAGGCGGCCACAAGCCGCACACGGGCATTCATGCCCATGTCAAAAATTTCATCCTGTATCAGCGCTGCCGACACTTCCGGCCCCATTCCCAATTCCGGTCCGCCTTCCGGACCGTTACAGCCACCCTGCCTTGTTATGGTTAACAAACCGTAAGGGCAGGACGGAAACCACGCCTAATATCTACGCCGTGCTCTGAAGCGAGGCAACCGTAAAATTCAGACGGAAGCAAAAGCATCCCCCCGCCGCACCACCTTCAGTCGAAATCGATGGCCAGAGACAGGGAGAGCGTATCCTGCGCCCGCCCGGGTGCAATCCGTTCGATCACCCGGTAGGATTCAGCACTGAGCGCGACATCAGCCCGGCCGATACCATCGATCAGGCGATCCAGCATGGTATGGGTCACACCGATGACCAGCGCTGCCTGAGCGCGCGTTCTGTTACGGCTGTCGATGATCCATGCATCGGCATGCTCACAGGCCTGACGCAATGTTTTCAGCGTTTGCGCGCGCCCCCGCGAGGCCCGCCCGGCAATACGCGCCACGCGGCTCATCAGGAGGCGGCCGTTTCTTCAGGAACCGGCTCGAAGCGGCCGCTGCGCTCATCCATCCACAGCAGCACACCATCGGCGATACTGAACCAGCCGCCATGCAGGGTGAGGTTGCCCGCCTCCAGCGCCGAACGAATGAAAGGAAAGGTTTTCAGATTGCCGAGAGAATGGCGGATGGCCGCGAATTCCAGCTTCTGCTGGCGTTCTCCGGGGCTGAGCGCGGCATCCGCCAGCACCTCATCACGGGCGGGCGCCATCAGGTCCACCCAGGGCTGTATGAAATGACCCACGGGCCGGTCCTCGGCGCTGGCGAGGCTGGCGGCCACACCACCACACTGGCCATGACCCAGAATGACGATATCGCGCACCCGCAGGCCGGTGACGGCAAATTCAAGCCCGGCGGAGGTGCCGTGAAAACTGCCGTCATCTTCATAGGGCGGCACCAGATTGGCCACATTACGCAGCACGAACAACTCCCCCGGCGAGGCGGAGAAAATGGCCGCCGGATCCACCCGGCTGTCGGCACAGGCAATCACCAGGGTGCGCGGTGACTGGCCATCCTTCAGCACATCGAAAAGTGGTCTTTGGACCGGATAGACATTTTTCCTGAATCGCCGGAAACCCTGCGCCAGCCGCACGGGTATTGCCATGATCGCCCTCATCCGTCTGTGTCGCCAAACACGAACCGGCCGCGCCGGTTCCCCGCTATGTAAGGGCGGCGACCATGCCAGGCAAGAGCCGCTGCCGCCCTTGCGACAAAAAACCCCGGGGCCGTGGCCCCGGGGTCATGTCGGTTCAGGGCACTGCCCTGGCGGATCAGTTCTTTTCCTTGTCCACCAGCTTGTTTTCGGCAATCCAGGGCATCATGGCACGGAGTTTGGCGCCGACCTCCTCGATCGGATGAGCGGCGGCACGGGCGCGCATGGCCTTGAAATTGGTCTGGTTGACCTTGTTTTCCAGCATCCAGTCACGCACGAAACGGCCGGACTGGATGTCATCGAGAACCGCTTTCATCGCCGCCTTGGCATCGGCGGTAATCACCCGCGGGCCGGAAACATACTCACCATATTCGGCCGTGTTCGAGATCGAGTAATTCATGTTGGCGATACCGCCTTCATACATCAGATCGACGATCAGCTTCAGCTCGTGCAGGCATTCGAAATAGGCCATTTCCGGCGCATATCCCGCCTCGACCAGGGTTTCGAAGCCGGCGCGCACCAGTTCGACCGTACCA
>CAYXDL010000414.1:323-2615 GCA_964463775.1 uncultured Hyphomicrobiales bacterium | reverse complement strand
CGCGACGTGCTGCATCAGGTGGCGGACTTCTCGAAGATCGAGGGATAAGGGCGAAACGATGACGAAGTGGGTATACAGCTTTGGGGACGGCGCGGCCGAAGGGCGCGCCGAAATGCGGGATCTGCTTGGCGGCAAGGGGGCCAATCTGGCCGAGATGAGTAATCTGGGCCTGCCGGTTCCGCCCGGCTTCACCATCACGACCGAGGTATGCACCTGGTATTATCAGCATGATGAACAATATCCCGCCGATCTGAGGGAACAGGTCGATGCGGCCCTGGCGCATGTGGAGGAACTGGTCGGCAGCCGCTTCGGCGATCCGGATAATCCGCTGCTGGTTTCCGTGCGTTCGGGGGCCCGCGCCTCCATGCCCGGCATGATGGATACGGTGCTTAATCTCGGTCTCAATGACGAAACCGTCAAGGGGCTGGCCCGCCGCGCCGATGACGAGCGTTTCGCCTATGACAGCTACCGCCGTTTCATTCAGATGTATTCCGATGTGGTGCTGGGGGTCGATCATCATTTCTTCGAGGATGCGCTTGAAGATCTGAAGCTGGAAAAGGGCTATCAGCTGGATACGGACCTGATGGCCGAAGACTGGAAGGTACTGGTTGAGCGCTACAAGAAAATTGTCGAAGAAAAACTGAGCAAACCCTTCCCGCAGGATGTGAAAGAGCAGCTCTGGGGGGCGATCGGCGCCGTATTCGGGTCATGGATGAACCAGCGGGCGATCACATACCGCAAGCTGCATGATATCCCTGCTGAATGGGGCACGGCCGTCAATGTTCAGGCCATGGTCTTCGGCAATATGGGCGATGACAGCGCCACCGGCGTTGCCTTCACCCGCGACCCGTCCACCGGTGAGAAGATCTTCTTCGGCGAATATCTGATCAACGCCCAGGGCGAGGATGTGGTCGCCGGTATCCGCACGCCGATGCATCTGACCCGCGAGGCCTGTGAGCGCGCCGGCGATGATACACCGCCGATGGAAGAAACCATGCCGGAGGTGTTCAAGCAGCTTGTCGATATCTATCAGAAGCTGGAGAAGCACTACCGTGACATGCAGGATATCGAATTCACGGTCCAGCAGGGCAAGCTGTGGATGCTGCAGACGCGCAACGGCAAACGCACCGCACCTGCCGCTTTGCGCATTGCCGTGGAAATGGCGCAGGAGGGGCTGATCAGCGAACGCGAAGCGGTGATGCGTATCGATCCGGCCTCGCTCGATCAGCTTTTGCATCCGACCCTGGATCCGAAGGCGGAAAAAGATATCATCGCCCACGGCCTGCCCGCCAGTCCGGGGGCGGCATCGGGGGCGATCGTCTTTTCCGCCGATGACGCCGAGGCACTGGCCAAATCCGGCACCAAGGTCATTCTCGTGCGTATCGAAACCAGCCCCGAGGATATTCACGGCATGCATGCCGCCGAGGGCATTCTGACCAGCCGCGGCGGCATGACGTCGCATGCGGCCGTGGTGGCCCGGGGCATGGGCCGGCCCTGCGTTTCCGGTGCGGGCAGCATCCGCATCGATTATGAGGCCCAGACCATGACGGTCGGCGGCGTCACCCTGAAGAAGGGCGATATCATCACCATCGATGGCGCCCATGGCGAAGTGATCCGCGGCGAGGTGCCGACGGTACAGCCCGAACTGTCGGGCGAGTTTGCCACCCTGATGGCCTGGGCGGACCGCGAGCGCCGCCTGAAGGTGCGCACCAATGCCGAAACGCCGCCGGATGCCCGTACGGCGCGCAATTTCGGGGCCGAGGGCATCGGCCTTTGCCGCACTGAGCACATGTTCTTCGATGCCGACCGCATCATTGCCGTGCGCGAGATGATCCTGTCTCACGATGAAGCCGGTCGCCGGGCCGCGCTGGCCAAGATTCTGCCGATGCAGCGCCAGGACTTCATCGAATTGTTCACCATCATGGCCGGATTGCCGGTGACCATCCGCCTTCTCGATCCGCCGTTGCATGAATTCCTGCCCAAGAGCGATGAGGAAATCGCCGAACTGGCGCCGGTGATCGGCGTCAGCCCTGAAGAAGTACGCAACCGCGCTCACGAGCTGGAGGAAGTGAACCCCATGCTTGGCCACCGCGGGTGCCGTCTGGGCATTTCCTATCCGGAAATCTATGAAATGCAGGCCCGGGCGATTTTCGAGGCGGCCCTTGCCGTCAGCGAAAAGGGCGGCGATCCGGTGGTGCCGGAGATCATGATTCCGCTGGTGGCGACCCGCAAGGAAGTGGAGATTCTCAAGGGCAGGATCGTCGCCGTGGCTGAGGAGATCATGAAGGAAAG
>CAYXDL010000414.1:0-313 GCA_964463775.1 uncultured Hyphomicrobiales bacterium | reverse complement strand
GAGCCTGACCTATCTTGTCGGCACCATGATCGAACTGCCACGCGCCGCCCTGACGGCGGATCAGATTGCCGGGGAGGCCGAATTCTTCAGTTTCGGCACCAATGATCTGACCCAGACCACCTATGGCATCAGCCGTGATGACAGCGCCAATTTCCTGGACGATTACCTGAATGCCGGGATTTTCGAAACCGATCCCTTCGTCTCGATCGACCGGGATGGCGTTGGTCAGCTCGTGCGCATTGCCGCTGAGAAGGGGCGCGGAACGCGTCCCGATATCAAGCTCGGTATCTGTGGCGAGCATGGCGGCGATCCG
>CAYXDL010000413.1:0-2617 GCA_964463775.1 uncultured Hyphomicrobiales bacterium | reverse complement strand
GGCGTCACGGCAATCGCGCCGCGTTTGACAACCCCCAGATCCGTATCCGGCTCGGGCACATGGATATCGCGGCGGAAGCCGATCCAGTAATAAGGCACGCCACGGGCATCGATGCGTTTGTCGATGATCAGGTCGGTCACATCGCGCTGGCCCTGATGGCAGACTTCGACACCGCTGACGGCATCGGGATCGACATCGGGAAAATTGATATTGATCAGGGTTTCATCCGGCCAGCCGCGTTCGATCAGGGTTTTCAGCAATCCCGGGCCGTGGCGGCGGGCCACTTCCCATCTGACCTTTTCGCCATTGCGGAAACACTGGCTCAGCGCGATGGAGGGAATTTTCAGCATCTGCCCTTCCATCGCCGCGGCGATGGTTCCCGAATAGGTGACGTCATCGCCAAGATTGCCGCCGCGATTGATGCCGGAGAGAACGACATCGGGGCGCTTGCCCTCGATCAGTTCATTGACCGCCAGCATGACACAGTCGGTCGGTGTTCCCTTTACGGCAAAGCGCCGCTCCCCGGCGCGGCGCACGCGCAGGGGCTCGGTCAGGGTCAGGGAATGGGAGGCCCCGCTCTGCTCGCGGTCCGGCACCACGGTCCAGACATCATCGCTCAGTTCATGAGCGATTTCCTCCAGCACCGTCAGCCCCTGGCCGTAAATGCCGTCATCATTGCAGATCAGAATGCGCAACGCCGTCCCCTCCCCTGTTTTTTTCAGCCGATGCGTTCGGCGCCGTTCATATACGGGCGCAGCACTTCGGGCACCGTAACCGAACCGTCCTGGTTCTGATAGTTCTCCAGCACGGCAACCAGGGCACGGCCAACCGCCAGCCCCGAACCATTGAGCGTATGAACGAAACGGGTCTGCTTTTCCCCGGCGGCGCGGAAGCGGGCCTTCATCCGCCGCGCCTGAAAATCACCGCAGACAGAGCAGGAGGAAATCTCCCGATAGCGGTTCTGCGCCGGCAGCCAGACCTCGACATCATAGGTTTTACGGGCCGAAAAACCCAGATCACCCGTGCATAAGGCCACGGTACGGTACGGCAGGTTCAGACGCTTGAGAATCTCCTCGGCGCAGCCGGTCATCCGTTCCAGTTCGGCAGCCGAGCTTTCCGGCGTGGTAACGGAAACCATCTCGACCTTGCTGAACTGATGCTGGCGGAACATGCCCCGTGTATCCTTGCCCGCGGCCCCGGCCTCGGAACGGAAACAGGGGGTCAGGGCGGTAAAGCGCAGCGGCAATTCCTCTTCCTGCAGTATCTGTTCGCGCACCAGATTGGTCAGCGGCACCTCCGCTGTCGGAATCAGCCACCGCTCATCCGTGGTTCTGAATAGATCCTCGGCGAATTTGGGCAACTGGCCGGTGCCGTATAAAGCCTCTGCACGCACCAGATAGGGCGGTGAGACCTCCAGATAGCCATGCTCATTGGTCTGCACATCCAGCATGAACTGCGACAATGCCCGTTCCAGGCGGGCCAGTGCGCCCTTGAGCACCGTAAAGCGCGACCCCGACATGCGTGCCGCGGCAGGAAAATCCATCTCGCCCAGGGCCTCGCCGATTTCCTCATGGGGCTTCGGCGTAAAGGAAAAATCGCGGATCTCGCCCCAGCGGCGGATTTCGACATTCTCATCCTCATCGGCGCCATCGGGCACATCGTCATGCGGCAGGTTCGGCAAGGCCGACAGAAAATCATTCAGGGCCTGTTCGGCCTGACGTTGCCTGTTCTCCAATGCGGCCATGTCGCTTTTCAGGGCAGCAACCTCCTCCATCAGGGCGCGGGCACGCGCCTCATCCCCGGCGGCCTTGGCCTGGCCGATCTGACGGGATGCCGCATTGCGCCGCGACTGCAGCCCCTGCAGTTCGGTGACGATGGCGCGGTTTTCCTCGTCCATCGCCAGAATACGCGCCGCGACAGGATCCAGCCCCCGGCGGGCCATTCCCTTGTCGAAGGCTTCCGGGTTGTCCCTGATTTGCCTGATATCGAACATGATTTCCTCAAAAGCGGTTCAGCCGAACGGATGCCGCTCTTCTATACGCCGGGGTTCGGCACAGGTAAAGATTCTTGCCCGCGCCGCAGAACCTCCCCGAACGCATGGCAGGATCAGACGTTCTCTTCCTCCGCCTCCCTTTCGGCGCGCTTCTTTTCGATCATGCTGGCTGACAGGATGGAGATCTCATAAAGCAGCAGCACGGGGATCGCCAGACCGATCTGGCTGATCAGATCCGGCGGCGTCAGGAAGGCGGCGACCAGAAAGACGATGACGATTGCGTATTTGCGTTTCTTCCTCAGCCCTTCGGCACTGACCAGCCCGACCCGCGCCATCAGCGACAGCACCACCGGCAACTCGAAGCACAGGCCGAAGGCGAAGATCAGCTTCATGACCAGTGACAGGTATTCATTGACCTTCGGTTCGATCGCGATGGCCAGCATGCCCGTGCCACCCGAGGTTTCGAAACTGAGGAAAAACTTCATCGCCAATGGCATGACGACGTAATAAACCATTGCGCCGCCAAGGAAAAACAACACCGGCGAGGCTATAAGGAAAGGCAGAAAGGCCTGCTTTTCATTCTTGTAGAGCCCGGGCGCAATGAACTTCCATATCTGGTTGGCA
>CAYXDL010000412.1:0-2617 GCA_964463775.1 uncultured Hyphomicrobiales bacterium | reverse complement strand
GCGTTCACCCTCTGTCGGGCGCAGGATCACCGGATTGACGGCAGCATCCAGCCCGCGCAGGACATCGGCATAGCCCTCGCCCGTTGCCTTGCCGCCTGCAGCGCGCGAGCGTTCGTTTGTCTCGGCTCGGTTGCCTTCGACGATCAGGATGCGCATATCGGCCATGACCATGCCCCGGCCCTACAGGCGCCCTTGCACGGCATTGGCGAATATTCCGGCATAATCAGCCGGTGAAAGCGGGATCGGATTACCGCCGGCAGAAGGATCGCGTGAGGCCATTTCTCCGATCTCCTCCGCGCGGTCACCGGGTACGCCGATATCGGCAAGACTGGGCGGAATGTCCAGCCGTTCACGGAAGGAGAGCACCCAGCGGAAAACGGCATCATATCCGGGATTTTCCAGCCCCAGAACACGGCCGAGACGCAGCATGGCCTCTCCGATGGCATCCCGGTTGGCCTGCATGACATAAGGCAGCAGCACCGCATTGGTCAGGCCGTGATGGGTGTCATACACGGCGCCTATGGGGTGGGCCAGCGCATGCACCCCGCCCAGCCCTTTCTGAAAGGCGGTCGCACCCATTGAGGCGGCGGCAAGCATCTTGCTGCGCGCGGCGATATCCTGCCCGTTGTCATAGGCGGCGGGCAGTGCTTCGGCGATCAGGCGCATGCCTTCCAGGGCAATGCCCTCGGCCATGGGATGAAAACCGGGGGCGCAGAGGGCCTCGAAGCAATGCACAAAAGCATCGACGCCGGTGGCCGCCGTCACCTTCGGCGGCAGCCCCACGGTCAGCTCCGGATCCGAGATCACGATTTCGGGCATCATGCGCGGATGGAAGATGATCTTCTTTTCATGGGTTTCCTCATTGGTGATGACGCTGGCGCGCCCCACCTCGCTGCCGGTGCCGGATGTGGTGGGTACGGCAACCACCGGGGCCATGCCGTCTACCCTGACCCGGGTCCAGTTGTCACCGACATCCTCGAAATTCCACAAGGGGCGGTCCTGTCCGGCCATCAGGGCGACGGCCTTGGCGGCATCCAGACCGCTGCCACCGCCAAAGGCGATGACACCATCGTGGCGTCCCTGACGATAAGCACTGACCCCTGCTTCCACATTGGCGCCGACGGGATTGCCCTTCACATCGGCGAACAGTCCGCATGGCAGGCCCGCCTTCTCCATCATTGCCAGGGTGTCGCGCACCATCGGCAGATCGGCCAGCCCCTCATCGGTGATCAGCAGTGGCCGCTGCATGCCCAGTCTGCGGCAGGCATCGGGCAGCTCACGAATGGCGCCGGGGCGGAAGATGATGGTGGTAGGGTAGTTCCAGTTGCCGGAATAATCGCTCATCGCTTTATCCATGTCAGAAAATGCGTATCAGATGGCGGTGCGCAGGTTGAAGCTCTTGGGGCGTGTCAGGCTTTCATAGCCCAGAACCGACAGGGTGCAGCCGCGTCCGCTGTCCTTGACGCCTGTCCAGGCCAGCGCCGGGTCGAGATAGTCGCAGCGGTTCATGAACACCGTGCCCGTTTCCAGTTTCTCGCCCAGTGCCAGTGCGGCTTCCTCGTCCTTCGTCCAGACGGAGGCGGTCAGCCCGAAATCACTGTCATTCATCAGTTCAAGGGCTTCCTCATCCGATTTCACCGGCATGATGCCGACCACGGGGCCGAAGCTTTCCTCGGTCATGATGCGCATGGAATGATCGGTATCCACGATCACCTGCGGCGCCATATACGGGGTGCCGGGCGCGGCGGCGGGAAAGAGCTTTTCATCGATCAGGGCGCGGGCCCCGGCGCGGATGGCATCCTCGATCTGTCCGCGGACGAATTCGGCGGAGGAAGCACGCACCATCGGGCCGAGATTGGTGTCCTTCTCAAGCGGGTTGCCGAGCTTGTAGCTTTTGACCAGCTCGACCATGGCCTCGGTGAAGTCCCTGAACAGGCTTTGGTGAACATAGATCCGCTCTATGCCGCAGCAGGACTGGCCGGAATTGAAGAACGCGCCATCGGTAAGGTTTTCCACCGCATGGTTCAGATCGGCATCGGCGCGGACATAGCCCGGGTCCTTGCCGCCGAGTTCCAGCCCCGTGGCGATGAATTTGCCCGAAACCGCCCGCTGCACGGCGTGGCCGCCGGGAACGGAACCGGTGAAATTGACGAAATTGACGCGATTATCCGCGATCAGGGTTTCCGTATCGCCGTGGGAGAGGTGGAGATACTGATACAGACCCTCCGGCAATCCCGCTTCCCCGAAAGCCTGAGCGAAGCGTTCGGCGCAAAGCGGTGTCTGGTGGGAATGTTTCAGGATGACGGCATTGCCGGCCATCAGTGCCGGGATGACGCCGTTGGCCGAGGTCAGATACGGGTAGTTCCACGGGGCGATGATGGCGACGACACCCAGCGGCACCCGGCGGATGAAGCGGTTCATGCCGCTGATCGGATCAGGGCGGATATCCGCCAGGGCCTGAGGGGCGATGGCGATCATGTGGCGGGCGCGTTCCTCGAAACCGCGCACTTCGCCCGGGGTCTGCGAGACGGGGCGGCCCATCTGCCAGGTCAGTTCCTCGGCGATTTCATCACCATGGGCAAGGAAGGCATCGACCGCTTTGCTGAGGATGGCCTGC
>CAYXDL010000411.1:0-2618 GCA_964463775.1 uncultured Hyphomicrobiales bacterium | reverse complement strand
GCCGATGGCGGGGCGGATGCCCCGCCGCACCGGGTCTATAATATCGGCAATCACCGTTCCGAGCAGCTTCTGAGGCTGATCGAAATTCTGGAGGATGCCCTGGGCCGTAAGGCCGAGAAAATTCTGGAACCGATGCAGAAAGGCGATGTGAAGGCGACCTTTGCGGATATCGAGGCCATCCGCCGTGATTGCGGTTTCGAGCCGACAACGCCGATCGATGTCGGTATTCCGCGTTTCGTCGAATGGTACAAGGATTATCACGGCATAGCCTGAGCGGTAAAATACGGGGTGTTGCATGAGCGGCAACGATATAGAAATTGACGGCATTTCCATCGAGGCGATCGTCCGCGCCGTGCCCCATGCCAGGGAGATTGGCATGAAGCTGGAACGGGTGGAGGCGGGGCGCATCATCATGTCCCTGCCCTATGATGAACGTCTGATCGGCAATCCCGAAACCGGTGTTTTGCATGGCGGTGTCATTACGACCCTGGTCGATATGGCCTGTGGTATGGCGGTATGGTCCTCGCTCGATGAAATGGCACCGATCGCCACGCTGGATCTGCGCATCGATTACCTGCATCCGGCGGTGCCTGGAAAAACCCTGTTCGCCGATGGTGTCTGCTACAAAAAAACCCGGAACATCGCCTTTGCCCGCGGCATTGCCTATCACGACGATCCTGACGATCCGGTGGCGACGACCGCTGCGGCCTTCATGATCAATTCCGCCGGAACCGTACCGCAGGCCCGCGATGCCGCCAGATTGCTCGAAGAGGCGGAAAATGCTTGAGACCATCATAGCCAAAGCCCGGGAAAACGGTGATTTCCAGGCTGTTGCCGACGCCATCCCCTATATGTCCTTTCTCGGCCTGCGCGTGCAGCCGGGGGCGGAGGGGTTGTTGTGCATTCTGCCGCCGGATCAGAAGCTGGTCGGCAATATCATGCTGCCGGCATTGCATGGCGGTGTGGTCGGCGCCTTTCTCGAATCGGCGGCGATCATGCAGCTCTTTTACGGGCTGAAGGCGATGCATGTGCCGAAAACCGTCGATATCACCATCGATTACCTGCGTCCGGTGAAGCCGGAGGAGACCTTCGCCCTCGGTATCATTACCAAGCAGGGCCGGCGTATCGCCAATGTGCGGGTGGAGGCCTGGCAGGGCGAGGACCGCCAGCGTCTGGTCGCGGCAGCCCATGGCCATTTCCTGCTGAGCTGAGCGCCCTATATCGCATGGGGACCTCGTGGCTCCGGAAGGGCGGTGCCGCTGCATCGGTCCCGTACGTCTCATTGTTGCCCTTTTGATTGATCATTTATGGCATGCCCCCCGAGGGGGCCTGTTATGGGGATGACTGCTGATGAACCAGACCGATCTTGACCATCTGCCCGAATGGAACCTTGCCGACCTGTATCCGGGGCGCGACAGCGACGCCCTGAAGCGGGATCTGGAACGGATGCGCGATGGCGCCGCCGCGTTCGAGGACCGCTTCAGGGGCAGACTGGCCTCGCTGGATGGCGATGCGCTGGCGGCTGCCGTCAGGGAATATGAGGGCTGGGAGGAACTGGCCGGGCGGGTGATGTCCTATGCCTATCTGTCCTATGCCGAAAACATGGCGGATGCGGAAGGGGCCCGTTTCTTTCAGGACATGCAGGAACGGATTACGGCAATCACGGCAAAGCTGCTGTTCTTCACGCTCGAAATCAACCGGATAGACGATGAGGCGCTGAGTGAGGCCTATTCGGCATCCCCGGCATTGCGCCATTATCGCCCGTGGCTGGAGCGGGTACGCAAAATGCGCCCCTATCAGCTTTCAGACGAGCTGGAAAAGGCCCTGCATGAGAAATCGGTGGTCGGCCGGGCGGCCTGGGTGCGCCTGTTCGATGAGACCATGGCGGCGCTGGAATTCGGCATTGACGGGGAAACCCTGGGGCTGGAAGCCGTGCTCGATCGTTTGTCGGACAAGGACAGAATCCGCCGGGAGGCTGCCTACCGCGCCCTGAGTGCCGTGTTCAGCGACCATCTGCGCCTGTTTGTGCTGATCACCAACACGCTGGCCAAGGACAAGGAAATCGAGGATGGCTGGCGCGGCTTCAGGACGCCGGAACAGTCGCGCCATCTGGCCAATGATGTCGAAGGCGAGATTGTCGATGCCCTCTTCGATGCGGTGCGCGGTGCCTATCCGCAGCTCTCGCACCGCTATTACCGGCTCAAGGCCCGCTGGATGGGATTGGAGAAGCTGGAAGCCTGGGACCGCAACGCGCCGTTACCCGAGGAGGATGACCGCCTGATCGGGTGGGATGAGGCGCGTGAAACCGTGCTCGGCGCCTATGGGCGGTTTTCGCCCGTTCTGGCTTCGCTGGGGCAGCGGTTTTTCGACAATGACTGGATCGATGCCCCGGCGCGCCCCGGCAAGGCCCCCGGTGCCTTTGCCCATCCGACCGTGCCTTCCGCCCATCCCTATCTGCTGCTGAACTATCTCGGCAAGCCGCGCGATGTCATGACCCTGGCCCATGAGCTGGGCCACGGTGTGCACCAGTTGCTGGCCGCAAAACAGGGGGCGCTGATGGCCGATACGCCGCTGACTTTGGCGGAAACGGCCTCGGTCTTCGGCGAGATGCTGACCTT
>CAYXDL010000410.1:0-2632 GCA_964463775.1 uncultured Hyphomicrobiales bacterium | reverse complement strand
GGCGCAAGGCCCTGGAAATCATCCGCGAGCGACAGCGCCAGCTTGATGAGGCGGCGGGTTATCTTCTGCGCCGGGAGCTGGAAGCGCGCGGCATCACGGTACTGACAGGTGCCGATACGCAGGAGATTAGCGGTGATGAGCGCGTCCGCACCCTCCGCTTGAAGGACGGGCGCGAGATTGAAACCGATCTGGTGGTGATGGCCGTCGGTATTCGCCCCGATACGGCACTGGCGCAAGCGGCCGGGCTGCAAACCGGCCGCGGCATCATCGTCGATGACGGGCTTTGTACGGACGATCCCGCAATCTTCGCCGTCGGCGAATGCGTTGAGCATCGTGGTGTGACCTATGGTCTTGTGGCGCCGCTTTACGATATGGCCCGTGTTCTTGCCGCCCGCCTGAGCGGGGATGAGGAGGCGACTTATACGGGATCCCGGGTCAGCACCCGGCTGAAGGTTTCGGGGGTGGAGGTGTTTTCCGCCGGCGACATTTCCGGCGGCGAGGGCACGGAGGATGTGACCCTGCGCGATGCCACCCGCGGTATCTACCGGCGGCTGATCCTGCGCGACAATGTGATCGAGGGTATCGTCATGTATGGCGATACTTCCGACAGTGGCTGGTATCTGCAGCTGCTGCGCGAAGGGGCGGATATCGGCGCCATGCGCGATACGCTGATTTTCGGCCAGGCCTTTGCCGACGGGTCGGCGGCAGATGCCGGGGAGCCGGGGCATATGGTGGCGGCCCTGCCCGATGATGCGGAAATCTGTGGCTGTAATGGTGTCTGCAAAGGCGAGATCGTCACTGCGATCGCAGCCAAAGGACTGAACACGCTGGAGGAGGTGCGAGCCCATACCAAGGCATCGGCCTCCTGCGGGTCCTGTACCGGACTGGTGGAACAGCTTCTGGCTCTGTCGCTCGGTGACGGCTATGAGGCGGTGACGGAAAAACCGCTGTGCTCCTGTACCACCCTGACCCATGACGATCTGCGCCGCCTGATCCTGGCCCGCGGGCTGAAGAGCATTCCCGAAGTGCTGCAGGAATGCGAATGGCGCACGCCGAACGGTTGTGCCACCTGCCGCCCGGCCCTGAATTATTATCTGCTTTGTGCCTGGCCCGGAGAATATGCGGATGATGCCCGTTCGCGTTTCATCAATGAACGCATTCACGCCAATATCCAGCGTGACGGCACCTATTCGGTGGTGCCGCGCATGTGGGGCGGGCTGACCAATGCGCATGAACTGCGGGCCATCGCCGATGTGGTCGAAAAATATGACATTCCGACCGTGAAGGTTACCGGCGGCCAGCGCATCGATCTGCTGGGCGTGCGCAAGCAGGATCTGCCGGGTGTATGGGCCGATCTGAACCGGGCCGGCATGGTGTCCGGCCATGCCTATGGCAAGTCCCTGCGCACGGTGAAAACCTGTGTCGGCAAGGAATGGTGCCGCTTCGGTACCCAGATGTCGATGAGCATGGGAGTCGAGCTGGAACGGATGTGCTGGGGAAGCTGGACGCCGCACAAGGTCAAGCTGGCGGTGTCCGGCTGTCCGCGCAACTGTGCCGAGGCGACGATCAAGGATTTCGGCGTGATCGCTGTCGACAGCGGCTGGGAACTGCATGTCGGCGGCAATGGCGGTGTGAAGCTGCGCGGTGCCGAATTGCTGTGCAAGGTCGAAACACCCGAACAGGTCAAGGAATATTGCGCTGCTTTTCTGCAGCTTTATCGCGAGCAGGCCCATTATCTGGAGCGCACCGCCGCCTGGATCGAACGTGTCGGCCTTGATTATGTCAAATCGGCGCTGCTGGAGGATGCCGGCAAGCGCGCGGCGCTGCGGCAGCGTTTTCTTCATTCGCAGAAATTTATGCAGAAGGATCCCTGGGCGGCCCGTGTTCATGGCCGTGAATGGAAGGAATTCGTCAAGCTGGCGGTTGTCGCATGAAAGAGGAGGATCGGATGGCCGGAAGATGGATCACGGTGGGCTGGATCGGGGATATCCCGCAATTGGGGGCGCGGGTCGTGTCTTCCGCGCAGGGGGATATCGCCATTTTTCGCGGCAGCAATGACGAGGTCTTCGCCGTATATGACCGCTGCCCCCATCAGGGAGGTCCGCTGTCGGAGGGGATCGTGCACGGGCACACCGTGACCTGTCCCCTGCATAATTGGCGCATCGATCTGAAAAGCGGCGATGTCCTCGGCCCTGACGAGGGCTGCGCCCGCACCCTGCCCGTGGCGGTGAAAGAGGGGGTCGTGCGCATCTATGTCGCCAGTGCCGCCACCGGGACCGGCGGCTGAGTGCGATGGCTGAGGCGGTACGCACCACTTGTGCCTATTGCGGTGTCGGTTGCGGCGTGATCGCCGTGGCGGATGATGACGGGGGTGTCGGAATTTCCGGCGATCCCGATCATCCGGCCAATCGCGGGGCGCTGTGCACCAAGGGCATGGCCCTTGGCGATACCCTGTCCGCGGACGGCCGTCTGCTGCATCCCAAGCGGCGCGGGAAGCGCATTGGCTGGGATGAGGCGATCGCAGAGGTCGCGGGAACCTTCAGTCGCATCATCGGCGAATCGGGTCCTGAAGCGGTCGCCTTTTATGTATCGGGGCAGTTGCTGAGCGAGGATTACTACGTCGCCAACAAGC
>CAYXDL010000409.1:0-2634 GCA_964463775.1 uncultured Hyphomicrobiales bacterium | reverse complement strand
CGCAGTTTTCCACCTTGGCGGAAAGCAGGCTTTACCGGCAGTGGGGCTGCGATGTCATTGGTATGACCAACATGCCCGAGGCCAAGCTCGCCCGGGAGGCGGAGATGTGTTACGCCACTGTCGCCATGGTCACCGATTATGACTGCTGGCACGAGGATCATGGTGCCGTGGACGTTCAGGAAGTGATCAGGCACCTGCATGACAATGCCCAGGCCGCCAGAGATCTGGTGGCGGCAATCGTGCCGAAACTGGCCCGCCCCCGCCCCTGTTGCGACCGGGGCTGCGACAGGGCACTGGAATACGCGCTGATTACCGATCCGGCGAAGCGTGCTCCGGAGGCGCTGACGCGGCTGGATGCGGTTGCGGGACGGGTGCTGGGACAGGAAGGCTGAGTAGCGGAAAGACAGGACAATGGACAGGATCAAGGAAAAAATCAGAACGATACCGGATTATCCGAAACCGGGTATCCAGTTTCGTGACATGACGACGTTGTGGCAGGATGCGCAGGGCTTCCGCATGGCTGTAGATGCGCTTGTGCAACCCTATGCGGGCGAGCGGATCGACAAGGTGGCGGGGCTGGAGGCACGCGGATTCGTGCTTGGCGGTGCCGTGGCTCATCAGCTCTCGGTCGGCTTCATTCCGCTGCGCAAGGCCGGCAAGCTTCCCTTTGAGACATTGCGTCAAGAGTATGTCCTCGAATACGGCACCGATGTGATTGAAATGCATGTCGATGCCATCAGGGAGGGCGAAAACATCCTGATCGTCGATGACCTTCTTGCCACGGGCGGAACCCTGGAAGGGGCGGTGCGTCTGATACGGGCTGCGGGCGGCAATATCGTTGGCGCGGTGTGCATCGTCGAGCTGCCGGAACTCGGTGGTCGGGAAAAGCTGGAGGCGATGGGAATCGACGTCAACTGCCTGTGCGCTTTTGAGGGGCATTGATGTGACGCCGGGCCGCATTTACGGCCCCGGGCCTTTATCTGCTATAGTCGTGACGGGGGAAGGGCGCCACGCACTGCGCCCCCGCGGCAATAACGACAACAGGCGGGTATCATGGCCAATGGCTTGACCGGTATAGATCATGTCGTCCTCGGCCTGAAGGATCTGGAACGGGGACATGAAACATTCCGGCGTCTGGGATTCACGCTGACACCTCTGGGGCGGCATGAAGGCCTGGGTACGGGAAATTACTGCATTATGTTTCCTGAGGATTATCTGGAACTGATGGGGCTGGTCGATCCTTCCCTGCCGGGTTTCAATTTCGAAGACCTTCTGGCGCGCAAGGGGGAAGGGCCTCTCAGGCTGGTCTTTGCCAGCAAGGATACGGATGCCACCGTCAGGGACCTGCGTGCGCAGGGCATTGAGGCCGGGGAGCCCCGCGATGTCAGCCGGTTGGTGGAGGGGGTGCGCGATCCCCTGCGCTTCAGGGTGGCGGATCTGCCGCCTGAAACGGTACCAGGCGCCGATCCGTTCATCTGCCAGCATCTGAGCGCGGATCGTCTTCGTCGCCCGGAATGGCTGGAACATGAAAACACGGCGGTGGGCATTCATGGCGTCACCATTGTGGTCGAGGATCCGCCTGCCCTGCAAAACCATTTTGAGACTCTGTTCGGCGCCGGCAGCACGGCGATGACCGATGATACGCTTTCAGTTTTCATCGGCTCTTCGGCGTTGTTTTTCGTGACCCCCGACGATCTGCGCGTGCTCAATCCGGGGGTACGCCTTGGCGGCGTGAAACGACGTCCGCCCTATATTGGCGCCGTATCCGTGACCGTGGCCGATTCGGCAAGAGCAGAGCAGGTGCTGCGTGATGCCGGCGCCGGTTATGTCAGGGATAATGACGGCATTCTGCGTCTGGCACCATCGGATACCCATGGCGTTCTGCTGGAACTGCATGCCATGCGCAGCGGGGGTGGTTGAGGCGGAATGCGGTTTTTCAGGATGTCTCCGTCCCTGAGAATCGACTGCTGAATCAGCCATTCCGCTCAAGGCCGGCCCGGCAGCGGATCAGGCCGATATTGATCATCGAAAGGACGGCCTCGCCGTTCTGATTGATGACTTCCGTCTCAAAACGGCAGGAGCCCATATCCGGGCGTTTGTCAGAGCGTTTCTTGCCGATACAGGTGCTGCGCACCTTCAGCGTATCTCCGGGACGTACGGGTTTCAGCCAGCGTAATTTGTCCAGACCCGGCGAGCCCATGCCGGCATATTCTGATATGAACCCGTCCACCATCAGCCGCATGGCAATGGCCGCGGTATGCCAGCCGGAGGCGATCAGCCCGCCATAGAAGGATTCCCTTGCCGCTTCCGGGTCGATGTGAAAGGGTTGAGGATCGAACTGCCGGGCAAAGGTGATGATTTCCTCTTCGCTGATCGTGGCCGAGGCGGTTTCCATGACCTCGCCAACCCGGAAATCCTCAAAATAACGCATTGCCCGGATATCCCCTCATCAGCAGGCCCCCGCCTCAAGTCTTGCCGCGTCTTCTGATAGGAACGCATGCTTATTTCCATGGTTATATCACAGAAAGAGCGGATGAGGCAAAGTAATAGCAATGAGCAGTTCAGGAATTGAAGCGGAAATGCAGGATATCCCCATCCTGAACAAGGTAATCGCGTCCCTCAAGGCGCATTTTT
>CAYXDL010000408.1:0-2635 GCA_964463775.1 uncultured Hyphomicrobiales bacterium | reverse complement strand
GCATGGCGATCAGGCCTCCGAAGCCTTTCTGTCGGAAATCATCGGTGCCGAACCGCGCTTCGGCGTCCGCCATGTCAATATGGAATCCTGCTATGACTACGGCAGCCGCGCCGGTGTCTGGCGCATCCTGCGCCTGTTCGCGGAACGGGAAATGAAGCTGACGGTTTTCGGCGTCGGCATGGCGCTGGAACGCGCCCCTGAAACCGCCGCCGCCTTCGTTCAGGCCGGGCATGAGGTCTGCAGCCACGGCTGGCGGTGGATCGAATACCAGTATATGAGCGAGGCGGAAGAGCGCGCCCATATGCGCCGCGCCATCGAGGCAATCGAAAAGACCACCGGACAGCGGCCGCTCGGCTGGTATACGGGCCGCTGCAGCCCCAATACCCGCCGCCTGGTGGTTGAGGAAGGCGGCTTTCTCTATTCCTCGGACGATTACAGCGACGACCTGCCCTTCTGGGATCTGCGTTACGGGAAGCCGCATCTGGTCATCCCCTATACGCTGGACAATAACGACATGCGCTTTGCCACCGCCCAGGGCTTCAATTCCGGCGATCAGTTCTTCGCCTATCTGCGCGATGCCTTCGACATGCTCTATGCCGAGGGTGCGGACACACCGAAGATGATGTCGGTCGGCCTGCATTGCCGTCTTGCCGGACGGCCGGGGCGGGCGGCGGCGCTGGCACGTTTCCTCGATTACGTTAGAAGCCATGACCGGGTGTGGATCCCCCGGCGTATCGACATCGCCCGCCACTGGCACCAGCACCACCCGCCGGAGGCCGGATCATGAGCACGGGTAAAACGATCCCCGAATCCGCCCTGCCGTCCCTGAAACGGGATGAGTTCATGGCCCTGTTCGCCGATGTGTTCGAACATTCCCCCTGGGTGGCGGAACGGGCCTGGCAGCAGGCCCCCTTCAGCGACAAGGCCGCGCTGCTGGCGGCAATGACCCGGGCGATGATGGCGGCAACGGATCAGGAAAAGCTGGCGCTGATCCGCGCCCATCCTGACCTGGCCGGACGCGCCGCCATCGGCGGCGGGCTGACCGATGCCTCAAAGCGCGAGCAGGCCGGCGCCGGGCTCGATCAGTGCAGCGCTGAGGAATTCGCCCGTTTTCAGGAACTCAACGCCGCCTATAAGGAAAAATTCGGCTTTCCCTTCATCATGGCGGTGAAAAACAGCAACCGGCACCAGATACTGGAAGCCTTCGAAAACCGCCTTGCCAACACGCCGGCGCGGGAATTCGAAACGGCGCTTGGCCAGATCGCCAGAATTGCCGCCTTCCGCCTTAATGACATCATCATCTGAACAGATGACAGCAAGGACAATCCTTATGGAACAGAAGATCACCGCCGCCATCGACGCGGCCGCGCAACCGCAAACGGACTTTCTTCGCGAACTGGTGAAAATCCCCTCCGACAACCCGCCGGGGGATTGCGCCCCGCATGCAGATCGCGCCGCCCGACTGCTGGAGGAGATGGGCTTCACCGTCGAACGCCACCCGGTACCGGCGGAAACCGTCCAGGCCGCCGGGATGATTTCGGCCACCAATCTGATCATACGCGAACGCTTCGGCGACGGGCCGGTGGTGGCGCTGAACGCCCATGGCGATGTCGTCCCCCCCGGCGAGGGGTGGAGCGTCGATCCCTACGGCGCCGTCATCCGCGACGGGGCGCTTTACGGACGCGGCGTCGCCGTCTCCAAATCCGATTTCGCCACCTATGCCTTCGCCCTGAAGGCGCTGAAGGAAAGCGGCGCCCCCCTGGCCGGCACCATCGAACTGCACCTGACCTATGACGAGGAGGCCGGCGGCACCATCGGCCCGAAATGGCTGCTCGATCAGGGGCTGAGCAAACCCGATTACGCGCTTTCTGCCGGGTTTTCCTATGCCGTGGTTACCGCCCATAACGGCTGCCTGCATCTGGAGGTGGATGTCCGCGGCCGTCAGGCCCATGCCGCCATGCCCGATACCGGCGCCGATGCGCTGGAGGCGGCAACCACCATCCTGAAGGCCCTGTATGATTACCGCGACACGCTCAGCGACAGGCATTCCGCCACACCCGGCATCGACAGCCCGACCATGGTTGTCGGCCTGATCGAAGGCGGCATCAATACCAATGTGGTGCCCGATCGGGTGCGCTTCCGCCTCGACCGGCGCCTGATTCCGGAAGAAAACGGCGCGGCGGTTGAAGCGGAAATCACCGCCGTTATCGGCAGGGCCGCCGCCGGTCTGCCCGGCATCGGGGTACAAACTCGCCGGATCATGCTGGCCGAACCCTTCGCCCCTGTGGGCGATGCACCACGGCTTGCGGAAATCTTCTGCAACCGCGCCAGCGCCATCATGGGCGAACCCGTCACCCCCAAGGGGGTGCCGCTCTATACCGATGCCCGCCACTACAGCGCCGCGGGGGTGGCGACGGTGCTTTACGGCGCCGGGCCGCATTCGATACTGGAGGCCAATGCCCACGGGGCGGATGAGCATCTGCAGCTTGACGATCTGAACAAGGCAACCAAGGTAGTCGCGCTCAGCCTGCTGGATTTGCTGGGATAGAAACCAGGGCAGAAAAACAATCCGCCCCAAAACAGCCTGAAGGAAAAGAACAGAAGGAAAGGCGTGGACAGGAAAGGGCGTGGTGTT
>CAYXDL010000407.1:0-2637 GCA_964463775.1 uncultured Hyphomicrobiales bacterium | reverse complement strand
GACAGGCTGACATGATCGTCATCGACAAGGCCGATGGTACCCACACCGGCGGCAGCCAGATACAGCAACAGAGGCGATCCCAGCCCCCCGGCCCCGACCACCAGCACCTTCGCCCGGCCGAGCTTCGCCTGTCCGGCACCGCCGACATCCTTGAGAACGATGTGGCGGGCGTACCGTTCCAGTTCCTCTTCCCTCATGGCGCTTACAGACTGTCGAACAGGGCCGTGGACTGATAGCGCTCGGCGAAGGAGGGAATGATCACCACGATGTTTTTATCCGCCATTTCCGGACGTGCGCCGACCTCCAGCGCCGCCGCCAAGGCCGCCCCGGAGGAAATGCCGCAGGGCAGCCCTTCCAGCCGTGCCACTTCGCGGGCGGTGGCAAAGGACGTCTCATTGCCGATGGTCAGCACCTCGTCCAGCAGATCGCGATCAAGAATTTCCGGTATGAAATTCGCACCGATGCCCTGAATCTTGTGCGGGCCGGGCTGCCCGCCGGAAAGCAGCGGGCTGTCCTCCGGCTCGACGGCGATCAGTTTCAGATCCGGATTGCGGGGCTTCAGGCCCTGGCCAATGCCGGTAATGGTTCCGCCGGTGCCGACACCGGCAATCACGGCATCGACCTTGCCACCCGTATCGACCCAGATCTCCTCGGCCGTGGAAACCTTGTGGATCCAGGAATTGGCCGGGTTGCTGAACTGCTGCGGCATCACGGAATCAGGAATTTCCCTCAGCAATTCCTCGGCCCGGTCGATGGAGCCCTGCATGCCGGCCGCCGCGGGTGTCAGTTCCAGTTCCGCCCCCAGAAGGCGCAGCATGCGCCGGCGTTCCACCGACATGCTTTCAGGCATGCACAGAATCAGGCGATACCCCCGCGCGGCACAGACAAAAGCCAGTGCGATCCCGGTATTGCCCGATGTCGGCTCGATGATTGTGGTGTTGGGCCCGATCGCACCGGCTTCCTCCAGCGCGGCAATCATCGAAACGCCGATACGATCCTTGACACTGGCCAGAGGATTGAAGAATTCCAGCTTGGCCAGAATATGCGCCTTCAGCCCATGGGCGGCGCTCAAACGGCCCAGCCGCACCAGAGGGGTGCCGCCCACCGTATCGACGATGCTGTCATAGACGCGCCCCCGCGGTCCGCTTTTCAGAGGAGAAACATTCTTATTTGTCATCATCTCGCCTTTCCGTACTCAGGACGTTGCCCCTGCAAGGCCCCGCCCGCCGGCTCATGCCGGCATCCCTGTTTTTTTCGATACCGCCTGCACGGATCAAATCGAGAAATCGGTGCTCTTGCCCTGCCCCCCGCCGGGCACACCCAGTTCCGTCGCCTTGCGGCACAGATCCTCCATGGTCACGGCGGAAAGACGGCGGGTGATTTCCTCCTCCACCTCCTCCCATAACGGCCGCACCACCAGGCGTCCCAGTTCGGAACCTTCCGTGCTTTCACGACCTTCGCCATCGTGATCAAGACTGGCCACTGCCTTCAGCACATCGGCAACCGTGATCTTGCGCCTCTCGCGTGCCAGCGTGTATCCCCCCTTGGGTCCGCGCACGCCTTTCAGAATGCCCGAATGCACCAGCTGCTGCATCACCTGTTCCAGGTAACGGGCCGGGATCCCCTGGCGTTTGGTGATTTCGCGCGATTGCACCGGATCGGGCCGGGCGTTGTAGGCAACATCGACCACCGCTTCCAGCGCGAACAGCATTTTCTTCGGTAAACGCAGCATTGTATCAAACCCTTACTTCAGAGCAGCCCGGATGCGGGCCTGTTCATCCTTCGTTTATTGTTATTGCCGGCGATCCGGACCGAAATATCCGGCAATCCGTCGGACCAGACTTTCAGCCAGCGCTTCCTTGCGCATCGGCGGCCAGCTTTCCTCCCCCTCCGCATCGAGCACGAGGGCCTGGTTGTGATCTCCGCCAAACGTGCCGCTGTCCGGGCTGACATCATTGGCAATAAGCCAGTCGCAACCCTTGCGCATTCTTTTGCTGCGGGCGTTTTCAAGCAGATTCTCCGTCTCGGCCGCAAAACCGACGACCAGGGAAGGCCGCTGATCGCCCGGAGCCGACAGACTGGCCAGAATATCCGGGTTTTCAGACAGGCTGAGAAGCGGCAGTTTCCCGCCGTCCTTCTTTATTTTCTGTGCCGCGGCCCCGTTCACGCGCCAATCGGCCACGGCCGCGGCGCAAACCGCGATATCCGCCGGCAGAGCCGCCTCACAGGCCGCCATCATTTCCGCCGCCGTCTCAACATGGTGAACCTGCACTCCCGGCGGATCGGGCAGGCTGACCGGCCCTGTCACCAGAACCGTTTCCGCCCCCGCCGCGGCCAGGGCAGCGGCAACGGCATGCCCCTGCTTGCCGCTGGAACGGTTGGCGATATAACGCACGGGATCGATCGGTTCGTGGGTCGGCCCCGATGTGACCAGGGCCCGCAATCCGGCAAGCGCCCCAGAGCGGATACCGAAAAAATCACCGACGGCCCGGCGGATGGTGCCGATATCGGCCAGACGTCCCGGCCCGTATTCCCCGCAGGCCATATCCCCTTCATCGGGGCCGACAAAGATCACGCCATCTTCCCTCAACCGGGCGACATTCCGCCGCGTGGCCGGATGTTCCCACATGGCCGTGT
>CAYXDL010000406.1:0-2638 GCA_964463775.1 uncultured Hyphomicrobiales bacterium | reverse complement strand
GCGCCGGGGTATTGCCCTGGATTCAGAGTGGTTATCTCTATCACTACGCATTCGCCATGCTTGTCGGTGTGGCGGCGCTGATCACCTATTTCTTCTATAATTTGGGGCTTTGACCGATGAGCGACTTTCCGTGGCTGTCCGTCATCACATTCCTGCCGCTGGTTGGCGTTCTCGTCATCCTGTTTCAGCGCGGGGATAGTGAGGGATCCGTCCAGCAGATACGCAATGTGGCGTTGTGGACATCGGTTTTCACCTTCATTCTGTCCCTGGTTCTCTGGGTGAAGTTCGATACCGGCACCGCCGAATTCCAGTTTGTCGAGCAGGCCGCCTGGATCGGCGAGGGCATCAATTACAAGCTGGGGGTGGACGGCATTTCCGTGCTGTTCATCATTCTGACCACCTTCCTGATCCCGCTCTGCATTCTGGCGAGCTGGAAGTCGGTCACTATCCGGGTCAAGGAATACATGATCGCGTTTCTGGTCATGGAAACGCTGATGATCGGTGTGTTCTGCGCGCTGGATCTGGTGCTGTTCTACCTGTTCTTCGAGGCGGGGCTGATCCCGATGTTCCTGATCATCGGCATCTGGGGCGGCAACAGGCGGATCTATGCCAGCTTCAAGTTCTTTCTCTATACCCTGCTCGGCTCGGTACTGATGCTGCTGGCGCTTCTGTACATGTACTATACCGCCGGAACCACTGACATCCCGGCGCTGATGGCCTTCAATTTCGATGCCGGTGTGCAGAAATGGCTGTGGCTGGCCTTCTTTGCTTCCTTTGCGGTCAAGATGCCGATGTGGCCGGTGCATACCTGGCTGCCCGATGCCCATGTCGAGGCCCCGACGGCCGGCTCCGTCATCCTGGCTGGCGTGTTGCTGAAGATGGGTGGTTACGGCTTCCTGCGTTTCTCGCTGCCGATGTTCCCCCTGGCGACGGAATATTTCGCGCCGCTGATTTTCGCCCTCAGCGTCATTGCCGTGATCTATACCTCGATCGTCGCTTTGGCACAGGAGGATATGAAGAAGCTGATCGCCTATTCCTCGGTCGCTCATATGGGCTATGTCACCATCGGCATCTTCACCCTCAACCTTCAGGGGGTGGAGGGCAGCATCATCCAGATGCTCTCGCACGGGCTGGTCGCCTCGGCGCTGTTCCTGTGTGTCGGCGTCGTCTATGACCGCCTGCACACACGCGAAATCGCCCGTTATGGCGGTCTGGCGAAGAACATGCCGCGTTATGCCTTTGTCTTCATGGTGTTCACCATGGCCTCGGTCGGGCTGCCCGGTACTTCGGGTTTCGTCGGGGAATTCATGATTCTGCTGGGGGCCTATAAGCTGAATACGCTGCTTGGCACCCTGGCGGCGACGGGGATGATCCTTGGCGCGACCTATGCGCTGTGGCTCTACCGGCGGGTCATCTTCGGGCCGCTGGTCAAGGAAGAGCTTAAAAAACTGCTGGATATGGACCGGCGCGAGGTCGCGATTTTCGTTCCCCTGATCGTGGTGACGATCTGGCTTGGCGTCTATCCGGCGGCCTTTTTCAACATCATCGAGGTTTCGGCACAGAACCTCATCGACAATTACCATGCGGCGGTTACCGCGGCGGCTGAGCAGCCGCTGTCCGTTGCGCTCCGCTAGGCACGGGTGTTAGCGATGCTTCAAACGGTCTTTCCCGATCTTTCCCCGGCGATGCCCGAGGTTTTCCTCTTCATCGTTGCCATGGCGCTGCTGATGGTGGGTGTCTTCGCCCCAGCAGCCCGCGCCGCCACCATGGTCGGCCGTCTGGCCTTTCTGTCGCTGGTTATCGCGCTCATCATGGTTCTGATGCAGGACGGCGCCAAAATGGCGACCTTCGAGAACATGTTCATCGTCGATGGTTTCGCCATTTTCATGAAAGCGCTGGTTCTGATCGGTTCTGCGCTGACCCTGCTGATGTCGGGGCGTTTCCTCGAAGAGTTCAGGGCGCGCAGGTTCGAATATCCGGTGCTGGTGGTTCTGGCCACCCTTGGCATGATGATGATGATTTCGGCCAATGATCTCATCGCCCTGTATATGGGGCTGGAGGTCCAGTCCCTGGCCCTTTATGTGCTGGCGGCCTTCCTGCGCGATCAGGAACGTTCGACGGAGGCGGGGCTGAAATATTTCGTGCTCGGTGCCTTGTCCTCGGGCATGCTGCTTTATGGCGCATCCATGGTCTATGGCTTTGCCGGAACGACCCAGTTCGCCGCTCTGGCCGAGGTGCTGAAAGGCGGGGAGGTCGCGCCGGGCATCATCATCGGCATTGTCTTCATTGCCGCCGGGCTGGCCTTCAAGGTTTCGGCTGTGCCGTTTCACATGTGGACGCCGGATGTTTATGAGGGCGCGCCGACGCCGGTTACCGCCTTCTTCGCCGTGGCGCCCAAGGTGGCCGCGATTGCCCTGTTCCTGCGCGTCATGCTGGAACCCTTCGGCGGCATTGCTGGCGAATGGCGCCAGGTGATCGTGTTCCTTTCCGTTGCCTCGATGATCCTGGGCGCCTTTGCCGCCATCCGGCAGAACAATATCAAACGCCTGATGGCCTATTCCTCGATCGGCCATGTCGGTTATGCGCTTCTGGGCCTTGCCGTGGGCACGAGCGAAGGTATCCGCGCCGTGCTGGTCTA
>CAYXDL010000405.1:0-2642 GCA_964463775.1 uncultured Hyphomicrobiales bacterium | reverse complement strand
CGGCACCGCCCCTTCACTGGTACCGAACAGGTAGATGTTGTTCCGGTCCACCCAGTCGCTTTTCAGAAGCCGGTCCAGAGCAAAGGAAAGCTCGGTCATGCGCATGTCGTAAACGAAGCGGTTCATGCCACCCGTGCGCCGTGCCGGATCGCATTGCATCGGCCGGTAACGGCGGGCAAAGCTGTCCGGTGCAATGACGACGAATCCGCCTGCCGCCAAACGGGTGAGCACATCCTGATTGTTCATGCCATCACAGCCGTGCATGTATAAAACCACCGGCCAGCGCCGCCCCGGCGACAACCGCCCGAGACGGGCGGAAAAATCGACATTTTCCAGTATTTCAGCCCGCTGGCTGCCCGGCAGGGCAACCCAGGCCCGCTGCCAGGTCAGGACCAGGTCGGGGCGGGGAGCTGACAGCAGATCCATTGCCGGCCTGCCCGCACAGGCGGAAAGAACCGGCAATAACAGCAGCAGGGAAAACCGCTTCAGGATCATCGGGATCATTCATCGCCTCCCAGCGTTACGGCCCTGCACCACCATCCCGGCTGCTGACGGGCCAGCAGATCCGCGCCTGCCGCCGCCGCCGCCTCATCGCGAAACAGGGCAAAACAACTGGCGCCGCTGCCTGACATGCGAACAACCGACGCACCGTCCAGACGACGCAGCATCTCAAGCACTCCCGCCATTTCCGGATGCAGGCGGATGGCGGCCTCCTGAAGGTCGTTGTCCCGTTCCGCCAGCCAGGACAGGCATTCCTCCACGGTTGCGAACCGCACCGGACAGGCTTCCGCCGGGCTTTCCCCGACAGGCCCCAGAGCGGCGAACACCTCCCGCGTTGCCAGGGAAAGGCCGGGATTGACCAGAACCGCCGGCAAGGGCGGCAGGGAGACGGGCGCCAGAATTTCACCGATGCCGCGCATGCGCATGCTCCGCCCCTCAAGGCAAACCGGCACATCGGCCCCGAGCGACAGCGCAAGGGAACGCCATTCATCCGCTCCTCCCGGGGCTTCGGGGAACAGATGCCGCAGCAGGCGCAGCAAAGCAGCGGCATCGGCGGAACCACCGCCCAGCCCCGCCGGATGCGGCAGATTCTTTTCCAGGCCGATCCTCAGCCGTCCCCGCCAGCCACTGGCCTGCCTGAAGCCATCGAGCGCGCGCAGCACGATATTGCCGCGCCCCGCCGGCAGCCCGGCAGCGAAGGGACCCGACAGTTCCAGAACATCGCTATCGGAAGAAGAGACAGAAAGCCGGTCGCCGTAATCGGCAAAGGCGACAAGGCTGTCGAGAAGATGATAACCATCGCTGCGGCGGCCGAGGACCCTCAGGCTCAGATTGACCTTGGCCGGAGCCGCAAGCACATGCTCATCCGCCAGCAGCATGGTTTCAGGCGCCGCCATCCAGACCATGCCTGATCTTACGCTCGATGGCCGCCGCCAGTTTTTCATCAGGCCCAAAAGAGAGGGCGCGCCGCCACTGAAAACGCGCTTCCCGGATCCGCCCGACCCGCCAATAGGCATCCCCCAGATGATCGTTGATAACCGGATCCTCCGGCTTCAGTTCGATCGCCTTTTCCAGTTTGGCGACAGCCTCTTCATACTCCCCCGCCCGGTACAGCACCCAGCCCAGGCTGTCGACGATATAACCGTCATCGGGGCGCAGCTCGACGGCACGCTCGATCATCTGCCGTGCCCGGGCGAGATTTTCACCACGATCGACCCAGGAATAGCCGAGATAATTCAGCACCAGCGGCTGATCGGGGCGCAGTTTCAGGGCATGCAGGAAATCCGCTTCCGCCTTCTTCCACGCTCCGGCCCGCTCATAGGCGATGCCGCGGGCGTAATAGAGGCTCCAGTCCTGCTCGCGTTCCTGCTTCAGCATGGCGATGGCCTTGCCATAGGCCTCGGCCGCGGCGGCGAAATCATTGCGCGCGCGCAGCATGTCACCCAGCGCGACCCATAACTCACGGTCGGGATGGCGGGCAAGAATCTCCCTCAGCTTGGCCACGGCTTCATCGCGGCGGCCCATATTGTTCAGCGTCCAGGCAACCCGCGATTGCGCGTTCCAGTAATAGGGACTGTCTTCCGGCACCGCCTCATAGGCTTTCAGCGCCGCCGGATAACGGCCGTTACGTTCGTGAATCTCGCCCAGCATCGTCAGGATTCCCGGATGATCGGGGCTGAGCCACAATGCCAGATGGCCATAGACCAGCGCCAGGGAGCGGGCATTGTCCTGAGCCAGAACCGTCGCCGCGCCGAGCAGCGCCTCCGCCGCGCCGGCAGCGGCATTGTTCAGAAAAGGCTTTACCCGTCCCTGCGACAATTGCTCCATCGCGGCGGCGATCACCGGGTTGGGGCCGTTTTCGGCAAGAAATTTCTCGAAATATTCCCGGGCCTTCTGCTGCTGTCCGCCCCGGGCGAGGAAGGCTGCATGCGCCAGAGCCACCCGCAGCACGTTGCCCGCGCGTGTCTGCAGGGTGGTTTCATACGCCTTCATGGCATCCTTGCGCCGCCCGGCGAAATCATAGATCAGCGCCGTATGAAAGGCCCGGAAGGGTTCGAAGGCCTGATTGCCGTCCAGCGCCACCAGCGCATCGAGGGCAGCATCGACATCCTTGCGCTCCATTTCCGCCCAGGCGACGACCA
>CAYXDL010000404.1:0-2651 GCA_964463775.1 uncultured Hyphomicrobiales bacterium | reverse complement strand
GATCCCCATTTCGATCATCAGATGCGATGCCGCCAGATCGTCGACAGCACCGGCCCGGACATCCGCGGCACAAATCGCTTTTGCCTGGCTGCGGTTTTGCCACAACCGCCCCAGATGCGTCTTGCCCGAACGCGGCGGTCCGCACAATATCAGCCGACCCTCGGGCCAGTCGGGCCAGCGACGGATCCACAGATGCGCCGCCTCATTGCAGGGGGCGGTCAGGAAATCCTCCTCACCCAGCGCCGTCCGCGGCGCAAAGGACAAGGGTATCTGATCCCGGGGCGGTGTCATTTTCCCTCCCCGCCCTTCTCGTCCCCTGAAGGTCGGTTGGCATACATACGGCTTTGCAGATACTGTTCCAGCAGATAGCGGAAGATGACGCCGATCGCCGCCGCGGAAGGTACGGCGATCAGCATGCCGACGAAACCGAAAAGGCTGCCCCCGGCCATCAGGCCGAAGATGACCCAGACCGGGTGCAGCCCGATGCTCTTGCCCACCAGGCGCGGCGTCAGCACATTGCCTTCCAGCATCTGGCCGATAACGAATATGGCGGCGATGATGGCGATATGGGGCCAGGCGGGCCAGAACTGAAACAGCGCCAGGCCGATCGACAGCACCCCGCCGAAAATGGCGCCGACAAAGGGAATGAAGGACAGGGCCCCACTGAGCACCCCGATCAGCAGACCGAAATCCAGTCCCGCCAGCGCCAGGGCGATGCCGTAAAAACCACCAAGCGCCACGCAGACTAGCGTCTGCCCGCGCACGAAGGAGGCCAGCGTCCGGTCGATTTCATGCGCCAGGCGGCGAATGGTGTCGGCTTGGCGGCGCGGCAGCCAGCCATCCACCCGAGCCACCATATGGTCCCAGTCCAGCAGCAGATAAAAGGATACCACGGGGGCAATGATCAGCAGACTGATCAGATTGAAGAATGCCGCCCCCTGCACCAGAAGCTGGCGGATGAAACGCCCGCTGAAGCTGAGAAGATTCTGCCCGGCCGTTTCAAGAAAACCGCCCGGCTCCATCCCTGCCCTGAGCGGAAGCACCTCACGCAGCCGTTCGACCAGCAGGGAGAACTTGGCCTGCAACACCCCGACAAGCGCCGGTATCTGCTCGACGAACTGAATCACCTGATCAACCAGAAGTGGTATCAGGGCCAGAATGGCGAACAGGCTGAGCAGAAAGAACACCAGGGTGATCGCGCTTACCGCCACCACCCGCGATGCCCCCCAGCGTTCCAGCATATCCGCCACCGGATCGAGGAAATAGGCCACCGCCATGCCGATGACGAAGGGCAGCATGATATCACGCAGCAGATAGACAAAACCGAAGAAGACGAGAAAAAAGGCAATCCAGCCCAGGGCCTGCTGTTTCGTGGTCACGATGACATCTCCGCCGCCGTCAGTTGCCGCCACCAGCCGACCAGATAGGCAATGCCCGACACTATGGTGGTCAGTGCCGTCAGAACGATCAGCGCCGTATCCAGCCAGAGAATGCCCTCACCTTCAAGAGCAAAGGCCTTCTGGCCGAGAACGACGGCGACCAGCGTGATCTGGGCCGTGGTATTCGCCTTGGAAACGAAAAGCGGATTGATCGTCACCGGTGCGGACAGGGTGTAGGAAAGCAGCACCCCGCCGATGATCAGTACATCGCGGCTGACCACGAGAATCACCAGCCAGGAAGGCAGCATGCCGGCAACACCGAGGGTGACGAACACACTGACCAGCATGACCTTATCGGCGATCGGATCCAGATAGCGGCCAAGGCGGGAGCGGGCATTGAAACGCCGCGCGATAAAGCCGTCGACGGCATCGGACAAACCTGCCAGAACGAAAGCATAGAATGCCGCCAGATGAAACTGGCGCAGCAGCATCCAGACAATCACCGGCACGGCAAGCAGGCGGCCAATGGAAATGATATTGGGTATATTCAACAAATAGGCTCCCATCCCGGCACGTTCCCGGCATTGCTCAGCGTATCAGCCGCCAGTATCCGTCCTGTTCCACCAGCCCGGCCTTACGCTGGGCGATATCGGTCTGCAACTGTCCGGCATCGCCGAAAAAGCGGACATCCAGCTGCGCCCGTTCCGTGGTCAGCGACCGCAGCTCGATACCGGCAATGCGTGAAACATGCTCAAGCAAGCGCCGGGCTTCCAGAAGATCCCCGATGTTCTCAAGCGGCACCTCGATGCTGAGCATTTGCTCCTCATCGAAGCGCAGCACGGTCCGGCGCTTCCAGTCGGCCTCCAGAACCGCGGCCATGCGCAGCGCCGCCCGGCGCAGCAATGCCTCCTCGCTTTCGCCATCCCTGGCGGAAAAACTCTCGATTTCCATATCCAGGGCCGCGGAACCGACCGGGGACACCACCACATCGAGGCGCGGCCAGGACAACCGCGCCCGTGCCAGCAGGGCGGCATCGGCACCATAGCGTTGCGCCAGCGCCAGAATGGCCTTCTCATCCCCTGCCTCCGCCGCATCCGCAGGCAGGATCCTCAGATCCTCCAGATCACCGAGGGGCACCAGCAAAGGCAGCAGCCTTGTGCGCGGATCGACGGATGCCCAACCGGCGGCCCAGGGGTTATCCCCTTCCCATAATACGACCTCTCCGCCGCGTTCCAGCAGTGCCACCACCAGCATTGGCCGGGCCGGCGATTC
>CAYXDL010000403.1:0-2656 GCA_964463775.1 uncultured Hyphomicrobiales bacterium | reverse complement strand
CATCGATCCGCCGGGCGATGCCCGTCAGGATCTGTGGATCATTCAGGAAATCGCCCGCCGCCTGGGGCTGGACTGGCATTATGACGGCCCGGCGGCAGTGTTCGCTGAAATGCGCCAAATCATGCCGTCGATCCGCGGCATCAGCTGGCAGCGGCTGGAGGAGGAAGACGCCGTCACCTATCCCTGTCCCGATGAAGACAGCCCGGGCCAGGCGGTGATGTTTGCTGACGGTTTTCCCACCCCCGACGGCCGCGGCAAATTCGTTCCCGCCGCCATCATCCCGCCCGATGAGCGCGAGGATGAGGACTATCCCTATATCCTGACCACGGGACGGCTGCTGGAACACTGGCATACAGGCGCCATGACCCGGCGCGCCGGGGTTCTGGAAGCGCTGGAACCGGATCCGGTGGCCTTTCTCTGCCCGGGGGATATGGAAAGCCTGGCCCTGAAACCCGGGGACTGGGTGCATCTGCAAAGCAGGCGTGGCGCCATCACCGCCCGGGCGCGGATTGATTCCGGCCTGCCTGAAGGCGTGGTATTCCTGCCCTTCTGCGATCGCGAGGCCGCGGCCAATCTGCTGACCAATGACGCCCTTGACCCCTATGGCAAAATCGCCGAGGTCAAATACTGCGCCATCCGTCTGCAACCAACAAAGATGCCTACAAAACAGGCATAATGAGCTCCACGCAGACTAATATTTATGCATCTGTTGTCTTTCGCCATGGCTCACCCAACGGCGAAGCCCCCGGCCGACGCCGCATCCGGCGGCAACAGCGATTCTGGCATGAAGTTTGGATAAACCAGGCCAGTTGATCGATTGGGGACCATGATCATGAATATGGAAACGGCTACCCGCGTCCTGCAGGGCGCGGATGTGTTCTTCGTGCTGATGGGCGCGATTCTGGTATTTTTCATGCATGCCGGCTTTGCCTTTCTTGAAGTCGGCACCGTACGCCACAAGAACCAGGTCAATGCCCTGGTGAAAATTCTGGTCGATTTCGGCATATCGACCCTTGCCTATTTTTTCATCGGTTATGCGGTCGCTTACGGCACCGGATTTTTCTCTTCCGCCGCCGTCATCAGCGGTCAGGCCGAAGGCAGCGGCTTCGCACCGGCGGGTTACGATCTGGTGAAGTTCTTCTTCCTGCTGACCTTTGCCGCCGCCATACCGGCCATCATATCCGGAGGCATTGCCGAGAGGGCGCGTTTCGTGCCCCAGGTCATTGCCACGGCGCTGATCGTTGCTTTCGTCTATCCCTTGTTCGAGGGTATGGTCTGGGGGGAAAGGCTGAACTATCAGGCGCTGCTGACCGATCTGTTCGGCGCCCCCTTCCACGACTTTGCCGGTTCGGTGGTCGTTCATGCCGTCGGCGGCTGGATCGCGCTGGGGGCCGTCATCATGCTGGGCGCGCGGCTGGGCCGTTACAAAAAAAACGGACAACTGGTCGGCATCCCGCCGTCTTCCATTCCGTTTCTGGCGCTGGGTGCCTGGATATTGAGCGTCGGCTGGTTCGGCTTCAACGTCATGAGCGCCCAAAGCCTGGAGGGTATCACCGGGCTGGTGGCGATCAACTCGCTGATGGCGATGGTCGGCGGGCTGCTGGCGGCCTTGCTGGCCGGACGCAACGATCCCGGCTTCGTGCATAACGGCGCCCTGGCCGGGCTGGTTGCCGTCTGCGCCGGATCGGACCTGTTCCACCCGCTGGGAGCGCTTGCCACCGGCGCCGTGGCCGGGGCGGGCTTTGTATGGCTGTTCCAGATCTGTGAAAAACGACTGAAACTGGATGACGTTCTCGGTGTATGGCCCCTGCACGGGCTGTGAGGCGCCTGGGGTGGCATCGCCGCCGGCATCTTCGGCCAGGAAATCCTTGGCGGTCTGGGCGGTGCCAGCTTCCTGTCCCAGCTTGCGGGCACACTGACCGGCGTCATCATCGCCACAGTGGCCGGGCTGGTTATCTATGGCGGGCTGAAGGCCGTCATCGGCATCCGCCTCAACGAGGAGGAGGAATACCGGGGCGCCGATCTCAGCATTCACAAGATCAGCGCCACACCGGAATCCGACCTCGCCGCCCGCTGAGCCCGGCCGCGGCGTCCGGAACATTCCCCCGCCCGATGTGGCGGGGGTTTTTCTTTCTGAAGCCCCGTTCCCGCCATAAGGGTGAAATTTTCCGTTTCCTCCCCATATAATTGGTAGAGCAGTGCCGGTTTCGGATCGGCCTCGCCCGGAATGTGACGAGCCCCGATCTGAAAAAGGCGGAAACCACCGCACGGGGGATGTCATGACGGATTTCAGCGAACAACGCAAACAGATGGTCATCCAGCACGTTTATGCCAGGGGCATACGCGATCCGCTGGTGCTGGCGGCAATGTCCGATATTCCGCGCGAGCTTTTCGTGCCCGAGGAACTGAAGGCCATCGCCTATGAGGACAGTCCTCTGCCCATCGCCGGGGGGCAGACGATCTCCCAGCCCTATATCGTCGCCTATATGGCCGAGGCCCTGGCCCTGCATGGTGGCGAAAAGGTTTTGGAAATAGGGGCCGGATCAGGCTATGCCGCCGCCATTCTCAGCCGTATCGCCAGCGAGGTTTACGCCGTTGAACGCATCGGTGAACTGGCTGAAACCGCCCGCAACAACCTGAAGGCTGCCGGTATCGG
>CAYXDL010000402.1:0-2658 GCA_964463775.1 uncultured Hyphomicrobiales bacterium | reverse complement strand
GCAACAGATGTGAATATCGTCAAATCAGGCATGATCCCCGGCACTGCGGATACGAGAATACCGCCCGGCACCTGCGGGAACAAGCACAACGGCCACATCCCGCCTGCCATCCACATAGTGGCAGGAAACAGCATTCAGACAATGATGCCGCCATCGGCCACCAGGGTATCGATGTCGAGACTGGCACCGCCTTCGATCAGGACCAGATCGCTGAAAGAGGCCCCGCCGGCCGGATCGAGCCGCAGAACTGCATCCGCCCCCTGCCCCTGCAGCGACAGATAATCGCTCAGACTGTCCGAAGACGGGTCATAACCCTCCAGAAGGGCGGATACATCCAGTACATCGCCTTCGCCGGGCGAGAAATCATCGACCCGGTCGATACCATGATCCGCCTGCCGCCACTGGAAACGGTCGGCTCCCTCCCCGCCATGAAGCAGATCCTGCCCGCCGTCGCCGCGAAGCACATCATCACCCCCGCCACCATCGAGCAGGTCATCGCCGAATCCGCCCTGAAGCGTATCGGCCCCCGCCCCGCCAAGCAGTACGTCCGCACCGCTGCCGCCATCGAGAATATCAGCGCCTGCCCCGCCTTCGAGCCGGTCGGTACCGATTCCGCCGTCCAGCACGTCACCGCCACCCAGCCCCAGCAGCGTGTCATCGCCGCCATGGCCGATCAGATTGTCATTACCACCTCCGCCACTGAGCAGATCATCGCCGCCGCTGCCCAGAATCGGATCTTCGGTTACGATGACCCGAAGCTGATCGGCAAAGCCGACATGGCCGCCCTCATCGGTGATCCGCAATCCGACCAGCCGTGTTCCGGCCACCGGATCCGGCAGGACGGAGGCGATGCTGAGAGAGGAAAGCACGTGTTCGTAAGTGCCGATATCGGCAAGCCCCTGCAAGGTCAGCTGCGCCGTTCCCTCCCCGGTGAGCGTCAGCCCCGTCGCCACCGGCCCGCCCGGCGTATCGGCGAACAGGGCACCGTCCGCATTGGTGAAGTAACCGCGGAAATACAGATAATCGCCGCTTTTCAGCCCGGCATCGATTCCGGCGCTCGCCGTGCTCATGAGGGTGCTGTCCGGATCGCTGACGCTGGCATCATATGCGATGCGCCCCGGATCGAGATCATAGAATTCCTGCGCCTGAAAGCGTACATCGATCACCAGATCGTTGAAATCCCGGTCTCCGCCCAACAGATCCTCGAAACCGACAAGAAGATGGCTGCCATCCTGCGGATCGATTCCGGCGATCATCTGCTGATGACCGCCGATATTCAGGGCCAGCGTTCCTTCCTCGGCCCGGGCGGCGCTGTGAAAAACCCGCCCCTGCACCGGCCGGGCGCCGCTGCCATCATCATGAAACAGTTTCACTTTATAGGAGGGATCATAAATGCTGACAGGCGCCCCGCGCGAGGTGGCGAAGAACAGGTCCTCACCGCTCAGATCACCGTTTTTGCGCGCCCCGTTGGCCACCAGGAAGAAGCCGATGCGCGCCTCTGCCGGCAGAACGCCCAGCGACACGCCGGCCGGGGCGTTGTCCGGCATGCCGTCAGCCGGATTGTCATCGCTGGTGGAGGGAAAGATGATCTGTGTATCGGTGATTTCTCCGTCCGGGCCAATCCTGTACCAGCCAAGAATACTGTCGAAACCCGCACTTTCGGAGACGAAGCTGACAGTCACCTCCTGGGGGGCATCGAGGCTCAGATCCGACAAATCGATGCCATTGACCCTGCCCGCATCCAGGCGCACACCGTCGCGCAGTGCCGGAAAGACCTGATCCTCGGCAATCTGATGCTGAACGGAGATATCCGTCACCGTCGCGGCCTTATAGGCAGCTTCGATCGCGATATGCGGCGGCTGTGGCGCGGGCAGGACGGATAGATTCAGCACCGCTGCCGCCACGGCCTGGTTATCGCTGAAATCGTTCTCCACCCCCGAGAAGACCGTTTCCACGGCCCGGGCGGCAAGACCGAGGGTCACCGTCTGCGCTGCCATGGCGGCGGGAATCTGAAATGACGGACCGCCCGCAAATGAGGCGGCGCCAATCACGGCCGACCAGATCCCCGAGGCCGCGTCAAAGCTGCCGCCGGCGCCATCGCTCAGCACCCAGCCGGAAGGAATACCGCTTATTTCGACCTGATGGACTTCCGATCCGTCCGCCGTGTCGCCAAAAGCGGCAGCAAGATCGAGATGTACGATGTCCCCGGCCACCACCGGCGCGGGATCGGAAGCCGTGAGCACCGGCTGGTCGGCCACGGCATCCACGACGATCGCCGCCGTATCGGTGTCCTCGACGGCGGAACCGGAAATTTCCGCCCTGACCACGAGCGGTGCGATATCGCTGTCATCATCCGCCGCCGGTGCAAGCGTCGGACCACCGGCAAAGACCGTGCTGCCCGCAGGCAGGTCGATCCGCCAGGAACCGGTCACGGGATCAAAGCTGCCGCCGGCCAGATCGGTGAACACGGTGACCGCATCGAAGCCGGCAATGCTGATACGCATGACATCGCCGGGGCCGATATTCGTGCCCGTTGCATGGACACTCAGCGTGGCGGTGCCGTCTTCCTTGGCGATAACGGTACTGCCCTGCACGGCAATGCTTCGGGTATCGCCAGAGCCACCGGAACCGCCAGAGCCACCGGAACCGCCAGAGCCA
>CAYXDL010000401.1:0-2659 GCA_964463775.1 uncultured Hyphomicrobiales bacterium | reverse complement strand
CGTTGCCGATATAATCCAGTGCCGTTGCCAGATCGGATGTATCGATGATATCGACAAAGCCGATCATCTGCAGCGAACAGCGGGTCACATTGCGGCTGTTGCGTTGCTTGTCGAACAACAATACCGATGCTTTGCGCATTCTGCTGTCTTGTACGGACAGCCCTTTCATACAGCCCTCGCCGGTTATTGGGGGTGTGTCAGTTCCGTGGTCCGGATGGGAAAAATATCAGACAAAATAGTTGAGGAATGATTGATTCCATTGTCGGTCTTTAAGTAAAATTTTATCTATATCAAGCATTCATGTTTGTGAAAGTAGAAAATATTATATTGCTTATGTGTTATTGTGGTGTAGAAGCAAAAATACTATTGATGATTTTGAACTTTCAATGACGGGAAGTGGTGTGACAGAGATATTGCTGAATGCTTTTATAACGCTTTTCGTGGTGATCGATCCTCTCGGCATCGTGCCGATTTTCGTGGCCCTGACCAAGGAAGGATCGGCCGCCTACCGCCGCCGCATGGCGGTGCGCGCGGCACTGGTCGCCAGTGGGGTGCTGCTGGTTTTCGCGCTGGGCGGAAAATTTCTGCTCGACCGTCTGGGCATAGGTCTGCCGGCCTTTCGGGTGGCTGGCGGGGTGATGCTGTTTCTGATCGCTTTGGAAATGGTGTTTGAAAAGCGCGCCCAGCGCCGTTCCCATTCGGCGGAAGAGGCCATGAAACACGGCGATGATACGACCGATTCGGGACCGGCGCAGACACATGTGCCGGATGATGTCTCCGTTTTCCCGCTGGCGGTACCCCTGATGGCCGGGCCGGGGGCGATTGCCTCGGTCATGCTGCTGATGAGCAAGGCGCACGGTGATGTACTGACACAGGGAGCGCTGATCGGGGTGCTGCTTCTGGTCATGGTCTTGTGCCTGATCGGATTTCTGCTTTCCGAATATCTTCAGAGAATCATGAATGAGACGGTGACCAACATCATCTCGCGCCTTCTGGGCATGTTATTGGCGGCTCTGGCGATACAATATGTGTTTGATGGCCTGCGTGCCGAAATTCTGACCGGATAACCGATGTCTCCTGTCACCTGGCTACTTGGTGGGGCTTTGTTCCTGGTTCTGGCGGCGGCCGGGGCTCTGGCATGGAGGCTTGGGCGCGCGCGCAGGGAAAACGCACGATTGCGCCGCCGGATTGCTGAATTGCGCGATACGGGCAATGCCTTCCGTGCCCTGGCCGACGGTGCCTTTCAGGCCATTGCCGTTCATCGCGACAACCGCTTCCTTTACGTCAATCCCTCAGCCGAGAAACTGCTGAACGCGCCCCATCATATCCTGTATGAGCGCAGTGTCGAAAGCATGATTCATCCCGCGGACCGGGAGCGTCTGAACGATTATTCCCGCCGGCGCTATGCCGGTCAGGAGGTGCCGGATGTCTATACCTTCCGCCTGTTGCGTCCTGACGGCAGTTTTATATGGGTGGAGGGCGCGGCATCGCGTATCGACTGGATTGGCGGGCCGGCCCTGCAGATTTCCGTGCTCGATATCAGCGAGCGCCGGGAGGCACAGGAGGCAATCCTGCGCGAAAAGCAGCGCGCCGAGATGGCGGACCGGGCCAAGACGGAATTTCTGGCCAATATGTCGCATGAATTGCGCACACCGCTGAATGCGATTATCGGTTTCGCCGAAATTCTGCGCGATGAGATGCTCGGCCCGCTGGAAAACGAAAAATACCGCGAATATGTGGCCGACATCGCCGGAAGCGGCCATCATCTGATGGCGGTGCTGAACGATATCCTCGACATGGCGAAGATCGGCGCCGGAGAGCATCATCTTCAGGAAAACGACTTCGATCTGGCGGCATCGGTCGTCTTTTGCCTGCGCATGGTGGGCGAGCGCGCCAAACGCAAGGGGATCACGCTGGTCAATCTGGCGGAGGATATGTCCCTTCCCTTTCATGGGGATGAGCGTATGATCCGGCAGATATTACTCAACCTGCTGGTCAATGCGGTCAAATTCACTGAAGGCGGAGGGTATGTGCTGGTTGCGGCCGCGGCCGATCGTCGCCATGGCCTTTCCATCCTGGTACAGGATACGGGCACGGGGATTGCTGCGGAGGATCTGGAAGTTGTGATGCGCCCCTTTGCCCAGGCAGGGACGGCGCTGACGCGTCAGCATGAAGGCACGGGCCTGGGCCTGCCCCTTGCCGATGCGCTGACGAAACTGCATCAGGGCAAATTTTCCCTTGTCAGCCGGTCGGGTTTTGGCACCGGGGCAGTGATTTCCTTTCCGCCGGAACGGCTGCGCTTCGGAGAGGAGGCGTATGCCGGCACTTCGTCTTCCGGCGGTTCTTCCGCCGGGGACGGTCCGGCAGCTGATGGTGCGGGAGCATGAAAAGGCAGGGGCCCCGCCATGGCGGGGCCCCGAATGGCCGGATAATTGTCAGGCCGGTTATTTTTGTGTCAGGCGGCCTTCGGCGCGCGGGGCGATTTCGCCCCGGGCGGCGATATAATCCATTACGGTGGTGGCCAGCAGCGTTCCGGCGGATTTATCGATCAGCACCCTGGCCGATTTGAGGATCTTGTATCCGTCCCCGCCATTGGCGATGTAGGCATTGGTCGCCAGAGTATAGGTTTTGCTCTTGTCCAGCGGCTTGCCGCCGACCA
>CAYXDL010000400.1:0-2664 GCA_964463775.1 uncultured Hyphomicrobiales bacterium | reverse complement strand
TGCCTCATCCGGCTTACGCCCGGACATGAACACGACAGCAACGTCAGGGTACAGCTTCCGTATCCGTTCGACGGTTTCGATACCGTCCATTCCGCCGCGCAGAATAATGTCCGCCAGAATCAGATCCGGCCGCATATCGGGATAGGAACACAAATCCACGGCTTCCTGCCCCTCGGAGGCCTCGACCACCCGATAGCCCAGGGCCACAAGCTGCGATCGGGTCAGCTCACGCACGGAGGCATCGTCCTCGATCAGCAGTACCAGCTCTCCATTGCCCAGCCACAGCGGCGTTTCATCCTTGTCCCTGCGCGGTGCGCACGGTACCTCCCCCTGCATGGCGCGCGGCAGGTAAATGGTGACCGTCGTACCCTCACCCGGCACGCTGTCGACATAGATCGCCCCGCCGGACTGGCGCACGAAGCCATAGACCATGCTCAGCCCCAGCCCCGTCCCCTTGCCGACCGATTTGGTGGTATAGAAGGGTTCGAACACCCGCTCCATCACCTGTTCGCTCATGCCGCAGCCGGTGTCGGACACCACAAGGCGGACATAATCTCCCGCCGGCAGCATGTCACCATGGGCATGGGGAACGGTACTGGTCTCCTGAAAACGGAAATTGCCGGCACTGACCCTGACCCTGCCGCCATCGGGCATGGCATCGCGGGCATTCAGCACCAGGTTGAGCAAGGCATTCTCCATCTGTGCCGGGTCGACACGGCAACGCCAGAGATCCTCTTCCATCTGCAGGTCGAAATGAATGTTTTCGCTGAGGCTGCGGTTCAGCAGATCGGCCACATTGCGCACCAGCTCGTTCATGTCGACGATTTCAGGATGCAGCGCCTGCTTCCGGGAAAAGGCGAGCAGGCGTTGTGTCAGCATCGCACCACGTTCTGCCGCATGCAGGGCCCTTTGCGCCAGAGGGGCCTGTTCGGAATGGCCAAGGCGTTCCACCAGAAGTTCCAGATTGCCCATGATCACGGCCAGCAGATTGTTGAAATCATGGGCGATGCCGCCCGTCAGCTTGCCGATCGCTTCCATCCGCTGGGATTCACGCAGGCGTTCCTCGCGTTCCTTGCGCTCGGTGATATCGCTCAGCATGGCCAGCAGCCCCGCGAAAGAGCCATCCGCCGTATAATTCGGATTGACGGAAATCAGAATCCAGCGCTTGCCCGCCTCACCGCAGTCGAAGCGGATTTCCGCCCGGCGGCGCATTCCCGAAGCCCCGTCACGAAAGAGCGTCCGGTATTCCTCCCGGCTGTCCTCATCCACGGCGGCGGAAAGATCGAAGCCCCGCAAGCCCACCTCATCCATGCCCAGCAGGGCCGCGGCACGGAGATTGGCGTAACGTACCCGCCCCTGCGGATCGATCTGCAGCACGCCTTCCAGTGCCGTTTCCACAATAGCGCGGTAACGGCGCTCGCTCTCCTGCAGGGCATGTTCGGCCTTTTCCTGTGACTGCAGCATTTCATTATAGGCCTGAACCACATCGCCGAGCTCATCACGGGCATCCCAGCGCACGGGAACGCGTACATTACGGCTTTTTGCCAGTTCGATCGATTCACGCAGGCGCGAAAGCGGCACACCGATGATCCTGTGACTGACGATCAGGGTCACCCCCGCGATGACAAAAGCCAGAAGCAGGAGGATCAGGGCATCGAAAATCAGCCTTTCCATCACCTGCCGCCATACGCGGTCCTCGCGGAAGACCACCTTGAGGCGGCCGATTTCCTTGTCCTCGCCAAAAGCCCTGTAGCGAATCGGCACCTCGCGCAGCAGATGACGGCCCGGCGCATCGACAGGACCGATCGAGGAAAGAACCCTGCCGTCCTGATCATAGACAATGGCCCCGAGCAGATCCTGCTCGCGCGACATCGCGGTCAGAATCGCATCAATGGAGGCAATATCGTAATTCCACAAGGGCGAGGACAGGGCAGAAGCCTGAACTACAACGAATTTCTCAAGGCGTGAATGCAGTTCAGCGGAAAGATTGCGGTAATTGACCGTTTCCAGCGCCGCGAAGAACACCAGCAGGGTAATGCCGACAATGGGCAGATAAACCGCCAGAAGTTTGGCACGCAGGCTCAGTACGGGAGGGGAAAAGACACCTTTTTCCGCCTGACTGCCGGCACCGCCGCGCCCATCAGAAGATGACCTTCCGCTCACGGCTGCCGCACCCCAGGCATGGATAACCGTCTTGCGCCGATTGTGATCATGCCCTGGTCCGTCATATTGTCCTCACCCGGCTTATCCGCATCCGGCTGCCGGGCCCTCCATGCCGCCCCGCCTTTCAGCGTATGATTGCCTCGCAGCCTCATACCGGATCATTTTAGTCCCTTTCATGACGGGATGGAACCGAACGATCCCGGAAAACGCAATCAGTCATTGATAACGCACAGAACACAAGCTCATAAAAAGAGTAATTCTTCCACTGATCCTGCCCCGACCGGCAAAAAAACCCCCGGCACAAGGCCGGGGGTCAAGTGGATGGCTCCTATAGGGGTGTGAAAATCGCGAAGAAAACATCAACCGCATCATCCCGCAACGGCATCACCGGGCGGGCATGCAGCAAGGTAAGACCCTTTGATGCCATAGCTCGCGCATCACGTGTTATGTATAACATTAGAAATAATTACATTCAATCCGTGCATGATCGGACAGATACCG
>CAYXDL010000399.1:0-2674 GCA_964463775.1 uncultured Hyphomicrobiales bacterium | reverse complement strand
CAAACCGGAACGCTTTATTGAAATTGGCACGGGCAGCGGGCTTTCAGGCGGGCTGATCTGCCATTTTCTGGAGGAAACCGGCGGCAGGGATTTCGTCACCCTGGACCATGACAATACGTTTTTTGGCGACGCCAGCAAGGAAAACGGGTTTCTGATTGAACCGATCTATCCCGGCGGTGCGGTTGCAATCGAAAAGCGCCCCTTCACCACGGCGCTGGATCTGGATGACCTGAATCAGAAATTCGACATGGCTTTTGTTGATGCCAACCATCAGCATCCCTGGCCGTTGATCGATACGCTGGCGCTGTGGCCGCATATGCAGGGTGATGGCCCGCGCACGGTGGTGCATCACGATCTGCACCTGTTCCGCAAACAGGACATCGTGTTTGGCATCGGCCCGAAATACCTGTTTGACCAGTTCCCTGAGAGCCACCGCGAGGCCTCGCCGGCCGGTGGCGGCAACATCTTTTCGGTGTCGCTGGCGATGGAGCGGCAACAGTTGGAAGAGATTGCCGCTAATGCAATCTCACTGCCCTGGTCCCTGCGCACGCCGTTGCAGGAAAAACAGCTGAAACGGATCTTCGCCATTATCGACCGTCATTACAGCCCCGATCTGGGCAAGGTCTTTCGCGAGGCGGCCGCCAAGTTCAACCGCATGGATCGGTTCCGGTCGGGCTTATGATCGGGTGGCGCAAAAAAACCGTGACGGATGAGTCATCGAATATCCGCCTGCAAGAGATTGAGCAAAATAATGCGACCTGTCTCAGGCGGGTGAGCCGGTTTCGGAGTGATCTGGCCGCAGGGCGCGCAAAAGCGGCCGATTTTGAAAAGCTGAAGCAGCAGTTTCCCTATTACGGCATTCTGCCCTGCCGGACAGTGGATACAGATTTCGTGCTGTTCCATGCCCATGATGACGTGATCGCCTGGCGTTATCTGTGGCTGGGCGATGATGCCTATGAGGCCGATATCCTGAAAACCTGGATATCCTGGTGCAAAACCCCGGGGGTCATTCTGGATATTGGCGGCTACAGCGGGTTGATGTCCATACTGGCGGGGCTGGTACATCCTGAAAACCGGGTTCATCTGTTCGAGCCAATTGACCGTACCATTGAACGCGCCTCGATCAACATCCGCCTGAACGGGCTGCAGCCGCGGGTTTATCTGCACAATATGGCCGCCTCCGAACAGGCCGGAGAACAGATGATCAATTACTATCGCCGCGAAAACTTTTTGGGGACGGGGAACTCGTTGCATGAAAAGACCGGTAAGGAAGCGGTGTTTCGCAAGACCATCCGCACCGTGGATCTGGACAGTTTTCAGCCCGGATTGAACCCCTCGATTGTCAAGATAGATGTGGAAGGGCATGAGTTGGCCTGCCTGCGGGGCATGCGAAAAACCCTGGCCCGCAACCGCCCAAAAATGATCATCGAAGTCTGGGAGCATGACCGCGATGCCGTTCTGGGGCTGCTGAAAGAGCTTGGTTACAATCTGGAGCGAACCGAGGCACGGGAGCTTCCGGTCAATAATTATCTGGCACTCCCGGACCATTGATCCGGGGATTAAAAGACCGGGAACATTCCCGGCTCCTTATGAGGTGTCGTCTTCTGTTGTGTACTCAAAAACGGGCATTTTATCATTGCAGATAGCCTGATATCATGTGTTCTACAATTTGCTTCACGATAACCGGTCGCACGTGTATATTGTCGGGGCCCATCGCACGCAAACCGGCTGTGGTAACGATTTCGTAGCTGGGAAAATAATCTACATTCGGAAACTCTTCCGAAACCATCTCTGCAACCACACGCAGCACGCTTTTCGAATAGGCATTGGCGGTAACCGCATCCTTTCCCGAAAACGTAGTCTGCAACGGAACTGGCGAGACGGTCAGGATAATGTTGCGCATCCGGTCAGAGGATAACATGTCAATCATTTCGGACTGTATCCGGTAAACACCCCCTACATCCAGGCGTCTGAATTCAAACCGGGATTTCTCAGCCTTCAATTTCTTCTGTGGCGGCATCTCATTGAGGAAAACGCCATCATCCTTGTCATACCAGGCCTCGATCAACCCAAGCGTGATCACCACTGTATCCGAAGCCTGCAAGCCTTTCGCATAAAGCGCATTGATCTGATTGCGTCGCTCCATGGCCCGTTCGCGAGAAACAGGCCTACCTCCGGTTGCCAGAAGACAATCCACGACCTGACCGGCTGAAACATCATACAATGCAGAAGACCCCGCCGGTTCCCCAGCTGAACGGATGCATTGCAACATTGTTGCCGGGTTATACTGGTTAAGGATCCGGTTCGGACGACCAGGGGCCTCTTCATATGGGACCGTGAAGTCATGTGTAGGCACAGATATGCTTTGTTGTTTCAAATAGGATTCGACCTCGCGGGCAAAGCAGGAGCCAATCGTGAATACGGAAGATCCCTTGGAAATCTGGAAAGACGGTTCGAAAGACGGCAAGATAATATTGTTCTTGCATCGTCTGTCCTTCTGATCGGGATATTTGCGGTGCTGATTGTGCAGGGTACTTTTGAATACATCTAAACCATCGCGTTCCATGTCACGGCCCTTTTCGAAAACTGCTTCTCTGGATAGCTCCTTCTTTCATTTCGAACAAGACAGATGGAAGGGGTCGGAAAATTCCCGCCCCCCACATGGTGTCGTTTT
>CAYXDL010000398.1:0-2676 GCA_964463775.1 uncultured Hyphomicrobiales bacterium | reverse complement strand
CGACTATTGCTGCGTTCATGCCGCCTTCGCCCTGAAGGAGGCGGGGTATGAAACCATCATGGTCAACTGCAACCCCGAAACCGTCTCAACCGATTATGATACATCCGACCGGCTCTATTTCGAGCCGCTGACCCTCGAAGACGTGCTGGAAATTGCCCATGTGGAACAAAGCCGCGGCACGCTGCACGGGGTCATCGTTCAGTTCGGCGGACAGACACCGCTGAAACTGGCCCACGGGCTGGAAGAAGCGGGGGTGAGGATCCTCGGCACCTCCTTCGATGCCATCGATCTGGCCGAGGATCGCGAACGTTTTCAGAAGCTGCTCCGCGAGCTGGGCCTGCGCCAGCCGCCGAACGGGCTGGCCCGCTCTCGCGAGGAAGCCATCGCCGTGGCCGGAGAGATCGGCTTTCCTGTATTGCTGCGCCCCTCCTACGTTCTGGGCGGGCGGGCCATGGAAATCGTCCGCGACATGGCGCAGCTTGAACGCTATATCCGCGAGGCGGTGAAGGTATCCGGCAGCAACCCGGTGCTGATCGACGGCTATCTGCAGAACGCCACCGAGGTCGATGTCGATTGCCTGGCCGATGGCGAAACCGCCGTCATCGCCGGCATCATGGAGCATATCGAGGAGGCGGGAATCCATTCCGGCGACAGTGCCTGCGTGCTGCCGCCCTACACCCTGCCGCCGGCCGTGATCGAGGATATCGAGAAACAGACCCTGGCCCTGGCCCGGGCGCTGAACGTCGTCGGGCTGATGAACGTGCAGTATGCGATCAAGGATTCGGTGGTCTATATTCTGGAGGTCAACCCGCGGGCATCGCGTACCGTGCCTTTTGTTGCCAAGGCCATCGGTCATCCGGTCGCCAAGATCGCCGCGCGCATCATGGCCGGAGAGAAGCTGGCCGATTTCAACCTGAACCCGCAGCCCGGACGCCATGTCGCCGTCAAGGAAGCCGTGTTCCCCTTCGCCCGCTTCCTGGGGGTTGATACGCTGCTGGGGCCGGAAATGCGCTCCACCGGCGAAGTGATGGGGCTGGACAGCGATTTTGCCAGCGCCTTCACCAAATCGCAGATTGCCGCCGGGGTGCACCTGCCGGTGCCCTCCCAAGGCGGCGTGTTCATTTCCGTGCGGAATTCCGACAAGGAGGCGATGGTCGCACCGGCAAGGAAACTGGCGGCCATGGGTTTTGAAATCCTGGCGACATCGGGCACGGCCGAGCATTTCCGGGCGGCGGGCATTCCCAATCTGCGCCCGGTCAAGAAGGTGATGGAGGGGCGGCCGCATATTGTCGATGCCATGAAGAACGGCGAGGTGGCCCTGGTCTTCAACACAACTGAAGGTTCCCAGGCCATACGCGACAGCTTCACCATCCGCCGTACCGCCCTGACCGAAGGCATCCCCTATTACACGACCGTGGCCGGCGCGCGCGCCGCGGTGGAGGCCATCGGCGCTCTTATGTCGGGGAGTCTTGAAGTCCGCGCCTTACAATCCTACTTTTAAAGGCTCGGGAAACCGCTCCCGTTCCGGGAACGGCGTCGTTCCGGCGCAGGAAAGCGCCTCTCCTTTCGCCCGCGGCTTCGCGGGCGGAAAGTTTTTTTGTTTCGTTCTGGTTTGATTTGGACAAGTGGAAGAACGCCCATGGAAAAAGTGCCGATGACCGCGGAAGGCTATGAGCGGCTGGTAGCGGAGTTGAAAAATCTGAAATCGGTTGAGCGCCCCTCCGTCATTCGCGCCATTGCCGCCGCGCGCGAGCATGGCGATCTGTCCGAAAACGCCGAATACCATGCTGCCAAGGAACGCCAGAGCTTTATCGAAGGCCGCGTCATGGAGCTGGAGGATAAGATCAGCCGTGCCGAGGTGATCGATGTTTCCGGCATGTCCGGCAAACGCATTCAGTTCGGTGCCACGGTCACCCTGGCCGACGAGGATACGGATGAGGAAATGACCTATCAGATCGTCGGCACCGATGAGGCCGATATCAAGGCGGGTCGCATCTCCATCTCCTCCCCCATTGCCAGGGCACTGATCGGCAAGGAAGAAGGCGATTCCATCGAAGTGTCGACCCCGGCCGGTCCCCGCGGTTATGAGGTCGTCTCCGTTCAATATGGCTGACCTCGTTATGGCTGAACGGTGCCGTAAAACCACGAAAGCCGCCCCTGAAAGGCGGCTTTCATCGTTTCAGCCATGGCAGAAACGGCCGTTCATCCGCCGCCACCCGGCGCCTCAGCCTTCCTCATCCATCAGTTCGATCGGCACACCGGGCTCGCTCTTGGTGGCATGAATGGCCAGCGATGATTTTACATGAGCGACATTGGGCGCGCCGGTCAGTTCCGTTGTCAGGAAATGCTGATAGGTGTCCCAATCCTTGGCGACGATCTTGAGCAGAAAATCCACCTCACCGGCCAGCATGTGGCATTCACGCACCAGCGGCCATTCGCTGACCCGCTGTTCGAAGGCCTGCAGATCAGGTTCCGCCTGGCTGTCGAGCCCGACCATGGCGAACACCGTAACCCCGAAACCGAGCGCAACGCCATTGAGATCCGCATGATAACCGCGAATCAGACCGGCCTCCTCCAGCGCACGGACGCGGCGCAGGCAGGGCGGCGCTGAAATGCCGACACGGCGGGCCAATTCCACATTGGTCATCCGCCCGTCGGCCTGAAGAAGAGCAAGAA
>CAYXDL010000397.1:0-2676 GCA_964463775.1 uncultured Hyphomicrobiales bacterium | reverse complement strand
TGATTGACCATTTTGGCCAGTTGGCCGGAACCGACCCCGCCCAGCAGATCCATCCGGCGGCCATAAGCCTCCATGATCGGGCAGGCGGACTTATAATCGGCCTCCTCACCGCCGCACATGATGGTCAGGATACCCTTTTCGGCACCGACCTGACCGCCGGAAATCGGCGCATCGACGAATCCCTTGCCCTGTTCACGCGCCACCGCCGCCAGTTCACGCGCCACCGCCGCGGATGCCGTGGTGTGATCGACGAGAACCGCACCCGCCTTCATGCCGGCGAGCGCCCCCTTATCGCCAAGAACGACGGAGCGCAGATCATCGTCATTCCCGACGCAGGTCATGACGAAATCGGCATCCCTGGCCGCCTCCGCCGGGGTTGGCGCCATGCGCCCGCCATATTCCTGAACCCATTTTTCCGCCTTCGCCGCCGTACGGTTGTAAACACAGACATCGTGTCCCTTGCTCACAAGATGCCCGGCCATCGGATAGCCCATCACCCCCAGCCCGAGAAATGCCACTTTTGCCATTATCCGTTCTCCTCTTGTCTGCCGGGATCATCCTGTGCTGCCTCCGGCGCCAAACTTCCTCTTATTTACGCGTTCGTACTGGCCCGCGGCAAGACATGGCGTTAATCTTGCCGCAATCAGATTTCCTTGGGGGTGGTTCGATGAAATGGTTCCTGCGTATTCTGGGGCTCCTTATGGTGCTGGTACTCCTCGTTCTCGGCGGGGGCTATCTGTGGCTGCGGCAATCCCTTCCCGATTATGAGGGCGAAGTGGCGCTTCAAGGGCTGAAAGCGCCGGTGCGCATCGTGACTGATCGTTATGGCGTCGCCCATATCTACGCAAAGAACGAAACCGACGGGGTGTTCGCCATGGGCTATGCCCATGCGCAGAACCGGCTGTGGCAGATGGAAATGAACCGCCGTGTCGGTGCCGGAAGACTGTCGGAGGTTTTTGGCCCCCAAACCCTCGGCAAGGATAAATTCCTGCGCACCATCGGCTTCTATCAGGCTGCCCGGCGCACCTATGCCAATCTCGATGACAACACGAAAAAACTGCTTCAGGCCTATGCCGACGGCGTCAATGCCTTCCTTGAAAACAATACGAACCCCCTGCCGCCGGAATTTCTGGTTTTCGGCATTACGCCCGAACCGTGGAAGCCTGAGGATTCGGTTGTCTGGCTGAAGATGATGGCCTGGGATCTGGGCGGCAACTGGTCGAAGGAACTGCTGCGCGCCCGGATGAGCAAACGGCTGAGCGCCCAACAGATCGCGGAGGCCTTTCCGCCCTATCCCGGCGACAAGCAAATCACCCCGCCGACCCTGGCCGGATTATACAGAACGCTGGATCTCGACCGTCTCGCCGCTGCCATGCCCGCCCCGGCCCCTGACGGGCTGGGCTCGAATAATTGGGTGGTTTCGGGCAAGCGCACGGCCAGCGGCAAGCCATTGCTTGCCAATGATCCGCATCTGGGGCTGGCGGCACCCGCCCTGTGGTTTTTCGCCGAGATCGATACCGGCGATTACACCGCCATTGGCGCCACCCTGCCCGGCGTGCCGACAATCATTCTCGGTCGCAATGAGAACATCGCCTGGGGATTCACCAATACCGCACCCGATGTGCAGGACCTGTATTATGAAAAAATCGACCCGCAGGATCCCGGGCGCTATCTGACGCCGGAGGGCAGTGCTCCCTTCCGCCTGCGCCGCGAGGTTATCAGGGTCAAGGGTGGCGAGGATGTCGTTCTCAATGTGCGCGAAACCCGCCACGGGCCGGTGATTTCCGATATCTATTCGCCGGCGGCCTCGCTGATACCGGAAAAAATGGTTCTCTCCTTCGCCTGGACGGCACTGCGCGATGACGACAAGACGCCTCAGGCCGGATTCAAGCTGCAGAAGGCCCGCGGATGGGAGGATTTCCTTGCCGCCATGCGCGACTTCCACGTGCCGCAGCAAAATGTCGTCTATGCCGACAGGAAGGGCAATATCGGCTATATCGCCGCCGGCAGGGTGCCGATCCGCAAACCCGGCAACAAGATCATGGGCATGATGCCCGTTCCCGGCTGGCGGGCCGAATATGACTGGGATGGTTTCATTCCCTTTGAAAAGTTACCGCAGAATTTCAACCCGGCATCGGGGATGATGATCACCGCCAACCACAAGATCGTCGGCGAGGATTATCCCTATTTCATCACCTATGAATGGACACCGCCCTATCGGGCGCGGCGCATCCGGGATCTGATGAATGCGCGCGACATACACACCATCGATAGTTTCAAGGCCATTCAGGCGGATGTGAAGTCTTACTGGGCCACCGACATTCTGCCGCTGATCACAGCGATTGAGCCGGAAAAGACACGCAGCCGCCTGGCGCTGGACAAACTGCGCGCCTGGGACGGGGTCGAGCGGAAAAACGGACCCGAAGGATTGATCTTCAATGCCTGGATGCGCCATTTCGGCCGCCTGATGTACGGGGATGAAATGGGGCCACTGCTGCAGGATTACTGGGCGACACGGCCGGTCTTCGTTGAAAACGTCCTGCGAGACGTGAACGGGCAATCGCGCTGGTGCGACGATGTCGGCACGCCTGAAAAAGAGGATTGCGCCACCATTCTGAGCGCCGCGCTCGATGCCGCCATCCGCGAGCTGGACCAGCGTTACGGCGAAAACATGGA
>CAYXDL010000396.1:0-2699 GCA_964463775.1 uncultured Hyphomicrobiales bacterium | reverse complement strand
ATTTTCATCCGCGAATGCGCAACGATCAGCAAATATTGCATCTGGTGGATGAGCTTAAATATCTGTTCAAAAAGAACGTAGATCTGCTTTCCGGCAAATCATCATAAATAAAAAAATTTTTACACGCTGTCTATTTTTAAATTTTCCTGCTTTTTGTCAATAATGACGTTTCCCTAGTAATGAATATTCCCCGACCTTGTATCAAAGACATCGGAAGCATGATTGATTAAAGCCTGCCTTTTCAGCGGAGGCCGAGGACATCGGCCATGGAATAGAGGCCGGGGCCACGGTCTTTCAGCCAGAGGGCCGCATGCAGGGCGCCGCGGGCGAAAATGGCGCGGTCGGCGGCCTTGTGGGTGAGTTCTATGCGCTCATTGTCGGCAGCGAAGATCACGGTATGGTCGCCGACGACATTGCCGCCGCGTAATGCGGCATAGCCGATGGCGCCGCGCGGCCGTTCACCGGTGATGCCGTCGCGTCCGCGCACGGCTACCGTATCGTGGTCCTGTCCGCGGCCTTCGGCAACCGCCCGGCCCAGCATCAATGCGGTGCCGCTGGGGGCATCGATCTTGTGGCGGTGATGCATCTCGACGATTTCGGCATCGAAATCAAGATCGAGCGCCCGGGCGACCTGCCGGGTGACCTGCACCAGAAGATTGACGCCGAGGCTCATATTTCCGGCCTTGACGATCGGGGCGGAGGAGGCCGCCTCCTCAACCGATTTTTCCTCTTCGCTGCTGAAGCCTGTGGTGCCGATGACCATGGCCTTGCCCAGGCGGGCGGCAATGGCGGCATTGGCGACGGTGGCGGCGGGTATGGTGAAATCGATCACGACATCGGCTTTTTCGAACAGGGCCTCCGTATCATCGCCGATAACGGCATCGGCGGGGGCGCGGCGGTCCAGTTCGCTCAGCGGGGTGCCGATCAAAGGGCTGCCGGGGCGTTCCGTGCCGCCGGCGATGCGGCAGTCATCGCGGTTCAGGGTTTCATGCAGCAGCATGCGGCCCATGCGTCCGCCAATGCCAATGATGCCGATGCTGTACATATCCTAACTCTCCCCCATATCGCCGGATTTATACGACAGCCGGAATCATTCCGTCAGATCGTCCCAAAGCTCTTTGACACGCTGGAAAAATCCGGTGCTTTCCGGATTGTTGCGCTCGCCGGATTCCTCACCGAATTCGCGCAGAAGCTCACGCTGGCGCTTGGTCAGATTCACGGGTGTTTCAACCACGACCTCAATATACATGTCCCCGTGGTCATGCCCGTGCAAGACAGGCATACCCTTGCCCTTCAGGCGGATCTGACGTCCTGTCTGGGTACCGGCGGGAATTTGCACCCGGGCCTTGCCCGAGCCCAGCGTCGGCACTTCGATCGGGCCGCCAAGGGCGGCAACGGTCATCGGGATCGGCACCCGGCAGTGTATATGGGCCCCTTCGCGGCGGAACACCCGGTGCGGAGCAATGCTGATGAAGATGTACAGATCGCCCGCCGGGGCGCCGTGCATCCCGGCCTCGCCCTCGCCGGCCAGACGGATGCGTGTGCCATCCTCGATACCGGCCGGGATTTTCACCGACAGTTTCTTTTCACGATGAACCCTGCCGCGACCCTGGCATCTGGTGCAGGGATCCTCGATCACCATGCCGGCGCCGTTACAGACGGGGCAGCTGCGCTCGATGGTGAAGAAGCCCTGCTGGGCGCGGATCTTGCCGCGGCCATGGCAGGTTGTGCACATGGTGGGTTCGGTGCCCGGTGCCGTGCCCTCGCCACCGCATTCATCGCAGGGGGCCATGCTGGGGACGGTGATTTCGACATCCTTGCCGAAATAGGCATCCTCCAGCGTGATTTCGAGATTATAGCGCAGATCATCGCCGCGGCGTCCGCCGCCCGGGCCGCGCTGTCCGCCCATGAAATCGCCGAAGATATCCTCGAAGATATCACTGAAATCGAAGCCGTGTGCCTGCCGCCCGCCGAAACCGCCCGCACCGCCCGGCCCGTCGAAGGCCGCGTGGCCATAGCGGTCATAGGCGGCACGCTTGTCCGGATCCTTCAGGATCTCATACGCTTCGTTCAGTTCCTTGAATTTGGCTTCCGCCTCGGCATCACCGGGGTTGCGGTCGGGGTGGTACTGCATCGCCTTCTTGCGGAAGGCGCGTTTCAGTTCCGCCGCATCGACATCGCGGGAAACGCCGAGTAACTCGTAATAATCAATTCTTGTCATGGTACCGTGACACGTCGTGAACCCATCTCCCGCGGGGTTGCGGGCAGCCGCTGCCTGCCGTCACGATCACCCGTCGGATAAGCAAAAGCGGCCCGCCCTCGTAAGGGCGGGCCGTATCATGCCCTGATCAGGACGATTTGTCATTCTTGCTGTCGTCGACCTCTTCGAAATCGGCATCGACGATATCCTCGTCTCCGCCCGAAGAGGCGGCACCGGCGCTTTCCCCGCCAGCGGCGGCGGCGCCTTCGCCCTGATCCTTATAGACGGCCTCGCCAAGTTTCATCGAAACCTGAGCCAGTTCCTGGGTCTTGGCCTCGATGGCGTCCTTGTCCTCGCCTTCCATGGCCTTGCGCAGGTTCTCGATCGCGCCTTCAACCGAGGACTTGACATCGCCGGGCACCTTGTCGCCGGCATCGGCCAGAGACTTTTCGGTGCTGTGGATCAGCGCTTCGGCCTGGTTGCGGGCCTCGACCAGGGC
>CAYXDL010000395.1:0-2700 GCA_964463775.1 uncultured Hyphomicrobiales bacterium | reverse complement strand
TGCAATCAGACCATGAACCGAAGCGGTATTGATGATGCGCCCCCAGCCGCGGGATTTCATGCCCGCCACGATCAGACGGGTGGTATGAAAGGCGGCGGACAGATTGATCGCCAGAATGGCATCCCATTTTTCAGGCGGGAAATCCTCGGTCAGGGCCGTGTGCTGAATCCCGGCATTGTTGATCAGGATATCGACAGGGCCGAGTTCACGTTCCGTCGCCGCCACCAGATCCGCGATTTCATCCGGTCTGGACATGTCCGCGCCATGATAGGCAACCGGCACACCGCACGCATCGGCAATTTTATGCCGCAGGGCTTCGATTTCAGCGGCATCGCCAAAACCGTTGAGCATGATTGCCGCCCCATGCGCCGCCAGTTTTTCGGCCATCGCCCGGCCGATACCACTGGTCGATCCGGTAATCAGCGCCACGCGCCCTTTGAGCATATCTCCCTCCCTGCAGGATGAATGGAAAACCATCAGAATCTGAAAACGGAATCGGCCGCGCCCTTCGCCTTTTTCTTTTGCTCAATAGCCTGGCGCAGCCGTTCGATCTCCGCCTCGTAACGGCGGATCATTTCTTCCAGTTCGTCTATGGAAAAGCGCTCCAGCGGCGCGCCCGGCAGCAGTTCCGGCGCGGGAGCGTGCAGATCTTCCTCATCATCCATCGCCAACCCCCTTTTGTGCAGTGCAAACATGATAGACCCGAAACCGGCGATATGAAATGATAATTTCGCCCCTGAACGGCAACGGACGAATGACCGGCCACAGACAAACGGAGACAAGACCCTATGAGCGCCAGCGCAATGAGCAATGACGGGGAAATGACGGTCATTGAGATCACGGAACCCGGGGAAGCCTCGGTATTGCAGCCGCGCAAGCGGCCCATCCCCTCCCCCGGACCCGGAGACGTCCTGATCCGTGTCGCTGCCGCCGGGGTTAACCGCCCGGACGTGCTGCAGCGCAAAGGCGCCTATCCGCCACCGCCGGGTGCATCCGACCTGCCGGGACTGGAGGTCGCCGGCATTGTCGCCGCCTGCGGCGACGGGGTCTCCTGGCCGCGTCCCGGCGAACGGGTCTGCGCCCTGACTGCCGGTGGCGGTTATGCCGAATACTGCCTGGCCGATGCGGAACACTGCCTGCCCGTTCCCGCCCCCCTGTCCCTGACGGAGGCCGCGGCGCTGCCGGAAACCTTCTTTACGGTCTGGACCAATGTTTTCGATCGCGGCCATCTGCAGAAGGGAGAAAACTTTCTGGTGCACGGGGGAAGCAGCGGCATCGGCACCACCGCCATCCAGCTTGCACACGCCTTTGGCGCCCGCGTCTTCACCACTGCCGGCAGCAAGGAGAAATGCGATGCCTGCCGCCGCCTGGGCGCCGATATCGCCATCAATTACCGCGAGCAGGATTTCGTCGAGGTCATCAGGCGTGAAACCGGAGCGGGCGCCGATCTGATCCTTGACATGGTGGGCGGTGACTACATTCCGCGCAACATGAAGGCACTGGCCCCTGACGGGCGGCTGGTGAACATTGCCTTCCTCAACGGCGCGGAGGTTACCGTCAATTTCGCCGTGATGATGGTCAAGCGCCTGACCCTGACGGGATCGACCCTGCGCCCGCGAAGCCGGGAGGTAAAAGCAGATATCGCCCGCTCCCTGCGCAGGCATGTCTGGCCCCTGCTGGAAGAGGGGCGCATCCGTCCGGTGATGGACAGCACCTTCCCCCTCGCACAAGCCGCCGAGGCACACAAACACATGGAAAGCGGCCGGCATATCGGCAAAATCGTGCTGATTGTCGATCCGGACATACAGTGAGCGTTTGACGCGGGGTCAAAGCGGGGTATATTTCAGCCATTCGCTGATTTTCTCCGTTCAATGGGCGCATGACGGCAGCAGCGGGGCACAAGCCCCGCGTGAGCGGAATGACGCCCGTAACGGTATTGGGAGGTTTGATGACTTTACCCCTTATGCCCAAGGCCACCGCCGTGTGGCTGGTGGAAAACACGACGCTGACATTCGAGCAGATCGCCGATTTCTGCGGCATGCATGTTCTTGAGGTTCAGGGTATCGCCGACGGAGAGGTGGCCGCCGGCATCGTCGGGGCCGATCCGGTAGCCAACGGCCAGCTCGACCAGGAAGAGATCGAACGCTGCCAGAAGGATCCCACCGCGCGGCTGAAGCTGAAAAAGGCAGCCGTGGAACTGCACCGCCGCCCGGCCAAGGGCGGCCGCTATACCCCGGTTTCCAAGCGACAGGACCGTCCGGCGGCCATTGCCTGGATTCTGCGCCATCACCCGGAGCTGAGCGATGCGCAGGTGCAGCGTCTTCTGGGCACGACGAAAAACACCATCAATGCGATCCGCGAGCGCACTCACTGGAACATTCAGAACATCAAGCCGCAGGATCCGGTGTCACTGGGCATCTGCACCCAAAGCGAACTGGCCGAGGCGGTTGAAAAGGCCGAGGCCCGCAAGCGCCGTGAAGAGGCCAGAAAGGCCGCGAGCGCGGATTCGGCCGGAACTGAGGACGGCGAAGGTGGTGAAGAGACAGCGGCGCAGGAACAGTCCTGATCCGCATGGATACAACAAACGAAAAGGCCCGCCGGCTTCCCCGACGGGCCTTTTTCATATCCGCCCGACCCCGGCCTATGCGCCCCTGGCCAGGCCCAGGCCCTTCAGGGCTTCCGTGATCTCATCCAGAATGG
>CAYXDL010000394.1:0-2707 GCA_964463775.1 uncultured Hyphomicrobiales bacterium | reverse complement strand
AACCAAATGTTTCGCCTTCGGGGTTAAGTTTCGCCTTCGGGGGTGAGCGGATGGGGGTAAACGGGTGTTTCCGGCACAGGCGCCGACACTTTGCATATTCGTGGAAGGGTGAGAGATGCGAAAGCTGGCCGTTGTTACAGTCGCGGGTGTTCTGGCGGGAATGGTTGGCCTGTCGGGGGCCGAAGCCGAAACCCTGAAAGAGGCCCTGACCGCCGCCTATCTGAACAACCCGACCCTGAATGCCCAGCGTGCGGCGCTGCGTTCCACCGATGAAGCGGTGCCTCAGGCTCTCTCCGGCTGGCGGCCGACGGTGACGGCCAGCGGCGAATATGGCCGGACCAGCCTTGATTCGGACGGCAGTTTCGGCAGCACGGAAACGACACTCAACCCGCTTAATCTCTCGCTGTCGCTCAGTCAGCCGCTATATCGCGGCGGGCGCACCGTTGCGGCAACGGAATCGGCCGAGGCGCAGGTGCGTGCCGGGCGGGCCGATCTGCACAATGTCGAACAGACGATCCTTCAGCAGGCGGTGACAGCCTATATGGACGTATTGCGCGACATGGCGGTGGTGAAGCTGAACAAGAACAATGTCGAGGTTCTCAAGCGCCAGCTTGAGGCCGCGAATGACCGCTTCAAGGTCGGCGAGATCACGCGCACCGATGTGGCCCAGGCAGAGGCGCGCCTGTCGCGCGCGCGCAGTGATCTCATTCAGGCGGAAGGCAATCTCATATCCAGCAAGGCCACATATGAGCGTGTCATGGGGCGGATGCCGGGAGATCTGCAACCGCCGCCGCCGCTGCCGAATCTGCCGAAAAGCGAGGATGAGGCCCTGTCCATCGCTGAAAAGAACAACCCGGTCCTGATTGCCGCGCGCGAGCGTGAACTGGCCTCGAAAAAGGATATCCGGGCGGCTTCCGGCCAGCTTCTGCCGACGGTTTCGCTGGAAGGGGCGGTCTCCTACAGCGAGGACAGCGCCACCCGCAGCAGCGAAAGCACCAGCGCCAGCCTGAAGGCACGGATTAGCGTACCGCTGTATCAGTCCGGCGCCGTGTACAGCCAGGTGCGCCAGAGCCGGGAGGTCAACAGCCAGCGCAAGGTTCAGATCGACGAGGCCATGCGCCAGGTGCGCGCGCAGGTCATTCAGGCATGGGAGGCGCTGACCACGGCGCGGTCACGAATCAAGGCCAACAAAAAGCAGGTGCAGGCCAACCGTATCGCGCTGGAAGGTGTGCAGCAGGAAGCGCTGGTCGGCTCCCGTACCACGCTCGATGTTCTGGATGCGGAACAGGAACTGCTCGATTCCCAGGTGGCCCTGGTACGTGCGGAACGCGATGAATACGTCGCCGCCTATTCCCTGCAGAGCGCCATTGGTGTTCTCACCGCCAGGAATATCGGCTTGAATGTTGATTATTACGATCCCGAACAGCACTATCGTCAGGTCAGGGATCAGTGGATCGGTACCGGCGGCGGCCTGGATTGATGGCGCGGCCATGGCTCCGGCATGTGAGGCTTCACGATGAGCGACGATAAGGAAGAACAACAAGAACCGACGATGGAGGAAATCCTCGCTTCCATCCGCCGCATCATTTCCGATGATGGTGAGGAGGAGGTGAAGGCGGAGGAACCGGCGCCGGAGCCCGACCCGGCCCCTGAACCGGAACCCGACCCCGAGCCCGAACCGGAACCCGAGCCGGAACAGGAAATCGGGATGATGGAGGCGGAGCCCGAGCCTGAGCCTGAACCCGAGCCGGAGCCCGAACCGGAGGAAGAGGACGTTCTCGAACTGACCGAGATGGTCGAGGAGGAGCCTGAACCTGAACCCGAACCCGAACCCGAGCCTGAACCGGAACCCGCTCCGGTGATGGTGGATGACGAGGGGCTCATTTCACCGCAGACGGCAGAGGTTGCCGCCGATACGCTGGCCGGGTTCAAATCGACGCTGAGCGCCACCCAGGGCCTGGCGATCGGGCAGAACAAGACCATCGAGGATATTGTCAAGGAACTGCTGCGCCCGATGCTGCGCGAATGGCTTGACAACAATCTGCCGCAAATGGTTCAACGCATCGTCGAACGCGAGGTGGCCAAACTGGCCGGCCGTGCCGAGGACGATAAACTCTGAACCGTTCCGGGCAACCGCCACAGGCCCGGAATTCCGCGAAGTGGCCCGTTTTTTTCAGTTAGTGGAAACCGTCAGCGATGCTGGACAAGACTTTTCGGCCTCAGGAGGTCGAGCGCGAGATTTATGCCGATTGGGAACAGAGCGGCGCCTTCAGGGCCGGCGCCATCGACAAGGACGGGGCGAAGGACAGCTTCGCCATTGTCATTCCGCCGCCCAATGTGACCGGCAATCTGCATATGGGGCATGCCCTGAACAACACGCTTCAGGATGTCATGGTCCGCTACAACCGGATGAAGGGCAAGGATACCCTGTGGCAGCCGGGTACCGATCATGCCGGCATCGCCACCCAGATGGTGGTTGAGCGCCAGCTCGCCGCCGAGGGGATCAGCCGCCACGACCTGGGGCGGGAGGAATTCATCCGCCGGGTCTGGCAGTGGAAGGAGAAATCGGGCGGATCGATCACCAATCAGCTGCGCCGCCTTGGGGCGAGCTGTGACTGGTCGCGCGAGCGCTTCACCATGGATGAGGGGCTGTCCGCCGCCGTGCGCAAGGTCTTCGTCTCACTTTACAAGGACGGGCTGATCTATC
>CAYXDL010000393.1:0-2723 GCA_964463775.1 uncultured Hyphomicrobiales bacterium | reverse complement strand
ACTCCCGACCCCCAGATTCGTAGTCTGGTGCTCTATCCAGCTGAGCTACCGGCGCCTGCCAGTATCGATATATCGGCCTGAACGGCCAACGCGGCCGGACACTACTGAAAACGATCCGCCATTGCAAGATTGCTTTTTCATTTTTCCGCCAAATTTGCCGTTTTCCCGAAAATTCCTTGTTCCCGCGCACGGGCTTGGCTAACATCCACCCGGTCGGCAATGTGTCTGGACGCGAGCGTCCGTCTTTGGGCAGGCCGTATGATGGGGGATCCTCCGTGACCGAGGATGCGGTTTTACGAATTCATAGTCAATAAGAGTGAATTAGAGCAAATGGTGTCTTGCGCGTCACATGCACTGCTGGTTGGTACGGCGCTCCTTCTCGGGGGCTGCTCCTATGTATCGGATTCCTTATGGCCGTCACTGACCGGTGACGACCCGGCCGGAGAAAGCCCTGCGGCGGAAAAGGTCGCCGTCGCGCCCTCCAAGGCCGAACAGAACAGCGCGCCGACCCTGTCGCCTGCCGCGCCGGCGCAGAACGCCCCGTCGCTGAGCACACCGGCTGCGCCGCCGCAGCTCGGCTCCACTCAGTTCGTTCCCCCCGGGGTTACCAGTTTCCAGAATACCGGCACCTATGTCGGCCAGAAAATTGCCCAGATGCGCCAGGAACTCGGCGCACTTCAGAACCGTATCAGCCAGCGCAACACCTCGCTGCAGCAGATCCGCCAGATGACGGCCCAGAACGCCCAGCGCTACCATGGCACCATCGCCGCGGTGAATGCCCGTCTGCAACTGGGCACCACACCCGGCAATCCGGTGCTGGTAAATCAATGGAATCAGGCCCAGGCCGAGCTGGACCGTCTGGGGGCCGACATCGCCGCCATGAACAGCCTGGCCAATGAGGTGGCCGCCGATTCCTCCTTTGCCGCCTATCTGCTCGAATCCGCCCGTGCCACCTATGGCCTTTCGGGCGCCATCGACCAGGACCACAAGCAACTGGCGGTGCTGGAGGATGAAACCAACCGCACCGTGGTACTGATCGACCGTCTGCTGAACGAGCTGTCGGAAGATGTCAGCCGCCAGACCGCTTATGTGGCCAATGAGCGCAGCAACCTGACCACCCTGTCGCTGGCGATCAAGAATGGCGAGCTCTACGGCACCAGCCTGGCCAACCGCGCTTTTGCCGCCGCGGCCGCCCCGACCAGCTTCGCACCGCAACGTACCGGCAATTTCGCCGCCGATACCCGCCGGCCGCTGGTCGTGATCCGTTTCGACCGGGCGGACGTGCCTTATCAGCAGGCACTCTATACCGCCGTTTCCCGCGCGCTGGAGCGCCGGCCGCAGGCGTCATTCGATCTGGTTGCCGTCTCGCCCAGCAAGGGTTCCGCGGCACAGGTGGCCCTGGCCCAGTCCAAATCGCGCAAATATGCCGAGAAGGTCATGCGCACCCTGATCGATATGGGCCTGCCTGCCAGCCGGATCACGCTTTCGGCCACAACCAGCCCGACCGCCAGCACCAATGAGGTGGATATCTACGTCCGCTGAACAGGGACAGCCGCAGCTGATCAACAGGACGGGCACCGATAAGCGGTGCCCGTTTTTTATTCCCTGCCACCACTGGCATCTCATCGCTGGCATCTCATTGCGGAATAACGGAATGAGGAAGTGTAGAACGGGGACAGGTCAGCCCCTGCGGCCATGTCCTGAACCCCGTATCGGTAGGCGTTTCTCACGGCGATTCCGTATCGGGGCCTGCGACCATCGTATCAAAAACACCCTCCCGCGGTTCATGACCAGAAGCAACTGTGGATGACAAAAAGAAGGGCGCGGCAGGTTCCGCGCCCTTTCCCGGTCTTTCCGGTCATATCCCGGTTTCAGCGGCCCGGACGATACCGGGGCCTCGTGACCTTATTCTTCCCAATAGACCACCGACATGTCGTTGGCGAACAGGTGCGAATCCTTGGCAATGCCCTTCAGCCCCTTGCGCATCACCGGCGTCTTGGCCAGTTGGAACAGGAAACCGTTGACCGCATGCTCGGCCAGATAGCGTTGCGCTTCCTGCAGGGCGGCGGTGCGTGCTTCAGGGGTCGGTGCGCTGTCGGCCTTTTCCATGATCGCCTTGAAGGCCGGATCCTTGTAGTTGAAATAATAATCGTCCTTGGCATAGATGCCGATATCCATCGGCTCCACATGGCTGACGATGGTCAGATCGTATTGACGCTTCTTGTAGACCTTGTCGATCCACTGCGCCCATTCGACGTTCTCGATCTTCGCCTCGATACCGACATCGGCCAGCATGGCGGCAACGATCTCGCCACCCCGGCGGGCATAAAGCGGCGGGGGCAGCTTCAGCGACAGTTTCAGCCCGTTGCCGTAGCCGGCCTCCTTCAGCAGCGCCCGTGCCTTTGCCGGATCATAAGGGGTTACCCCGGTCAGATCGATATAGGCCGGATGATGAGGGGCGAAATGGCTGCCGATCGGCACCCCATAGCCATACATGGCTCCGTCTATCAGCGCCTGGCGGTCGATGGCATGCTGAATGGCCTTGCGCACCCGCTCATCGGCCAGCGCCTTGTTGGCGTGATTCATCGCCAGAATGGTCTCGCCATTAGTGGTGCCCTTGAGAACGGTAAAATTGGGATCGGCCTCGAAATCGGCCAGGGTTTCCGGCGCCGGACCGATCGGCAGCACGTCGATATCACCCGCCTTCAGCGCCGCCACCTGAG
>CAYXDL010000392.1:0-2739 GCA_964463775.1 uncultured Hyphomicrobiales bacterium | reverse complement strand
CCAAGGTGGCGTCGCTCAGCAGCAAACGGCCGCGGCGCAAAACCATCCGGGCCTGCTGCCCCTGCCGTTGCACGGTGATGGTCACGGGGGGAATGATGACAGCGCCATTCCTGATACGCCCCGTGAGATCCGGCAGGGACAGACGCAGGGGCTGCGCCGCTTCATCATTCCCGCCCCCTGCTGCCGCGCGCTGGCGGGGTGCGATCCGCAATCCGCCCGCCGCCAGCCGGTATTCCCCGCGCAGCGAGGTGAACAATCCCGCCGGAGCATAGCCCTGCCCCTGCAGGCGCAGTGACAGATCGGCACGCCCGTCCAGAACCTCCTCACGCAGATAGGATGGCTTCAGAACATCGGTCAGCCGGGCCAGATCGATGCCTGTCAATGACAGCTCTCCGTTCAGGGCCGGCGGATCCCCGTCCCGCATGGTCGCTGAAAGCACAATGCCGCCGCCGAAACCGGTTGCTGTCGCCTGCTCTATTCGCACGGCCTCCGGATCGATCCTCAGGGGCAGGCCGATATCCGACAGCCGCCATGGCCCGGCCTCCAGACTCTTCGCTGCCAGGGCGATGCGGGCATTCAGCCGTTCCGGCAGCGAGAGAGAAAGCGGTTCCGCCGCTTGCGTCCAGCGCCGCCAGCCATCGATCCCCGATTGCGGAAGTTTCAGCACCTGTCCCAGCGGAACATGACCGAATGCCAGATCGGCCGACAATGCCGGCCGGCGGGTATAGCCGCTCAGCCGCACCGATCCGCGGGCACTGAGCGGTCCCAGCAGCAATGAAAAATCGCTCATGGACAGCCCGTCGGCCGTGATCACGGCATCGCCGCTGAATGCACCGGCACCAATGGATTTATCCGTCAACGGCAGAGCATTGCCGGAGAGCAGGCGGATGAGCCGCTTCGCTTCCGGGGTCCCCAGCCGCAGCCGTCCGGCAAAGCGCCGCTCATCCCCCTTCCACCGTCCCCTGGCCTCAAGACGCATCTCCCCCGGCCAGGACAGCGTCAGCATGGCGGGAACACCGCCCTTTTCCTGTCCGTTTTCTTCCTCAAGGCGGAATTGCATATCCGCGGACCGGCCTGCCGGGTTCAGAATGCTGAATAGAGAATGCCATTCCTCCAGCCTGCGCAGGGGAAGATTGCTTATGGCGGCGTCCATGAACCGGATCCCGTCACCATCCACCCTTGCCGCAACCTGCCCCCGGCCGCCGGCGATGCGCCCCTTCAGATCAATGGCACAGGGTTCGGCGGCTTTCATGCGGAGGAGTGCATCACCATCAAAAGGCAATGCCTCCTTCAGAAGCCCCGTTCCGGCCAGTGTCGCACCCAACCCGTCAGCCGCCCCAATCCGGGCTTGCCCGCGCAATTCCAGAGACGGGGTTTTGCCTGCCCTTACCCGTCCCGACAGGGCAATGCGGTTTTCCGCCTCATCGTCAAGGCGCAGATCGTTGAGCACCAGATCACCATTGAACAGGGCAATATCGATACGTGCATTGCGATAGCGTCTGCCCCCCGCCATCAGTTCAGCGGCTTCGATGCGGGTATTGGTATCAAAGCGCCTCAGCACCGCCAGTCCCGCCAGAGGGCCGCCGCAATAGGCCGTCGCCAGAGCATCGGGAACCTCCCCGCGAAGAGCCGGGAAATAGGCATCCAGATCGGCACGGTCAAGCGCCACATTCAGGGCGAAGGATGGCCGCCGCCGCAACCCGATGGTTGCCGCGCCGCTGATCTTCGCCCCGTCGATCTGCCCGCTGAAGCCCTGCAGGCGCAGATTATCCCGGTCGAGATCGATCCCTGTCACCATGGTGGCGGCACGCAGGCGCTGGGGCGCGATTGCCGCGGTCCCGACCCCCAGCCACCCCAGCAGGCCCCGGAAATTATCGGCCGAAAGCGACAGGCTGCCCTGAAAACGGCCGGGGCGGAGTTTGCCACTGAGCTGCAGGCGCCCCTCGCCAGGCAGGCTGGCGGCAAGATCCTCGACGATAAGGCCGTCGGGCACGAAGACACCGCGCAGACGAACCCCACGCAGCAGACCATCATTGACACTCAGGGCATCGGCACTGACCGTGAAGCGTCCGCGCAGATCCGCCAGCGCCGCCTTGCCGTCGTCAAATCCGGCAAGGCCGGCCAGACGGCGCAGCAATGGCCGCCCGACCTCCATATGGCTGAGCGTCAGATCCGCGCTGAAGCCCCCGCCATCACGCCCATCGAAGGGGAAACGACCCTTCAGGCGTATTTTTTTCTCTCCCGCCGAGAATTCGCCCCCGGCAACGCTCAGAGATGTGGCATCCAGAACGAACCGCCCCGATCCGCGCACCGGCCCGGCAGGCAGAACCTTCCCCAGCCCCCCCGCCGGAAACGACAGCCGGGAGGGATCATCCAGTTCACCGGCAAACCGCCCCCTGAGCGGTTCTCCGGGCCTGAAACGGACATCCGCCGTTATCTTCGCGCCACCTTCAAGCAAACGCAGACTGGCCTGAAGACGCCGTCCCCCTGCCGATGGCAGGGTGTTTATCCGCATGATAAAGCCGCTGCCGTTTGCCTGCCCGTCCATATCGATATCGACCTGTCGCCCCTTGCGGGTGATGGTCAGGCCGGCAATCGCCGGCAAGGGTGGGGTCGCCGTACCCGCCGGCGCAAGGCGCAGGGTATTGATGCGGATCCTCTGCCAGTCGTCGTTACCGGCAAGCCTGCCGCTCAGATCCGCCAGCAGCAGTGCCAGTGCACCAGGGGTAAGGGAGCTAT
>CAYXDL010000391.1:0-2743 GCA_964463775.1 uncultured Hyphomicrobiales bacterium | reverse complement strand
GGGCTCTGCGGGGCGGCGTTTTTTGCGCCGTTTTTTTGCGTCCATTAAGAGAACGGTAACCCTGCCCGCGTTATTGCTGGGACGAGGCGTATCAATCAATTTGCATGGGCAACAATGATGCAAACGGCTGCAGAGTTGGATAACGAAAAGCTGGACGGCATGAGTCTGAAACAAACCTATACGGATCTGACGCGGTTGATCGAACGCCTGCACCGGCGTTTTCTCGATGTGCTGCGCACGGAACTGGCGCGGCGTGAGATCAACGATATCAACGCGGTGCAGTGCCTGCTGCTGTGCAATATCGGTGATGAGGAGATCAACGTCCGCAATCTGATGGACCGGGGCTATTATCTCGGATCCAACGCCTCCTACAACATCAAGAAACTGGTCGAGGCCGATTATCTGGTGCAGGAACGTTCCCCCCATGACCGCCGCTCCACCATCTTGCGGCTATCGGAAAAAGGGCGTGAACTGACCCGGGCGATCGAGGAACTGGACGAAAAGATGTCCGCCTCCCTCAGCCGCGAGGAGGCCTCCATGGAGCCGGCGCTTGAGCTTTTGCGCGGTGTGGAGCGCACCTGGACCGACTTCATCCGCTACGGGATGATCGGCGGCGGCTGATTTAACCGGGTAGTCCTCAGGAATCTGGATCTTTACCCGCTTGCGGCCCGTTTGGCCGGCGGACATGATGCCTCTGTGGTTTCATGCTCATCCGCATGCCGTTGTCAATCTGTTTCCTATTGTTTTCAAAGGCTTTTGCTATTGACCTGCGCGTAATATTTCTAATGATGCGGGTATGAGCGCAGATCATCGCATGCATGCGGGGCCGATGACGGCCCCCTGTCCCGGACGGAGCCGCTGATGGGCATTGATCTTGTCACCGGCGGGGCCGGTTTTATCGGCAGCCATCTGGCCGAGGCGCTGATCGGTGCCGGGCGCGATGTGCGCATCGTCGATAATTTCGCCAACGGGCGCGCTGCCAATCTGCAGCACCTTCCTGCCGGCAGTTTTCAAATGATCACCGGCGATATCGCCGATCCGGCCATTGCCTCCCGCGCCGTCGCCGGGGTGGAGCGGGTGTTTCATCTGGCGGCGCTGGCCGATATCGTCCCCTCGATCGAGATGCCGGAGGCGTATTTCCGTGCCAATGTCACCGGCACCTTCACCCTGGCGGAGGCCGCGCGCCGCGCAGGCATTCATCGTTTCGTCTATGCCGCCTCCTCTTCCTGCTACGGTATTCCTGATACCTATCCGACGCCGGAGGATGCCCCGGCCCGGCCGCAATATCCCTATGCCCTGACCAAGTACATGGCCGAGCAGCAATTGCTCCACTGGCATCATATTTATGATCTGCCGGTCATATCGCTGCGGTTTTTCAATGTTTACGGGCCGCGTTCACGCACCGGGGGCACCTATGGGGCCGTGTTCGGGGTTTTTCTGGCACAGCTTCTGGCCGGCAAGCCGCTGACCATTGTCGGTGACGGCACCCAGAGACGGGATTTTACCTATGTCGGCGATGTCGCCGCCGCCATGATCGCCGCGGCTGAGCAAGGACGTTGCGGTGAGGTCTACAATGTCGGCAGCGGCAAGGCGGTCAGTGTCAACGAACTGGTGCGCCTTCTGGGTGCCAAGCAAACCCTGAACATTCCCAAACGCCCGGGAGAGCCCGACTGCACCCTGGCCGATATCAGTAAAATCCTCTCAGAAACCGACTGGCGCCCCCGTGTTCCCATTGAAGAGGGGGTGGCGATCATGCTCGACAATATCGATTACTGGCGCGATGCGCCCGTCTGGACGGCGGACCGTATTGCGGCGGCCACCAAACAATGGTTCGATAGCCTCGGTAATGATGAGGGGAAGGGGGATACGGCGTGAAGGAGGCGGGCATGCAGGCCGGAGTGACCGGCGCGGATCGCGGAACGGATGCATCCGTGCGGGCCAAGATCGTGTCGCTGGAGGCGCTGGAACGCCTGGCCGGGGAACACCGGCGCGCCGGCCGGCGCATTGCCATGGCCCACGGGGTGTTCGACCTGCTGCATATGGGCCATGTGCGCCATCTGGAAAAGGCGCGGCGCCATGCCGATGTGCTGGTCGTCACCATCACCGCCGATGCCTATGTCAATAAGGGGCCGGACCGCCCGGTTTTCCCTGACACCCTGCGCGCGGAAATGCTGGCGGCGCTGGAATATGTCGATCTGGTGGCGGTCAATCCGGCGCCGACGGCGGTGGAACTGCTGAAGCGCATCCGCCCTGATTTTTACGTCAAGGGCAATGAATATGCCGAGGAGGACGAGGATATCACCGGCGGCATCGGCCATGAGCGCGCGGCGGTGGAAGCGGCAGGCGGACGGCTGCTGTTTACCGACGATATCACCTTTTCATCCTCGGAACTGATCAACCGCCATCTGGATCTTTATGACGACACGCTGCGCGCCTATCTCGACGATCTGCGCCAGGCGGGGGAGCCTGAGCGGATTCTTACCCTTCTGGACCGATTGCGGGACCGAAGGGTCGTTCTGATCGGCGATGCCATCATCGATGAATACAACTATGTCGTTCCCATGGGCAAGTCGCCCAAGGAAAACATGATCGCCACCCGTTTTCAGCAATGCGAAACCTTTGCCGGCGGCGTGTTCGCTGCCGCCAATCACATTGCCGGTTTCGTCCGTGAGGTGGAGGTTGTGACCTGTCTCGGCCAGGGCGCGGGGGAGAATTATGAAACCCTGATCCGTGCCGCCTTGAG
>CAYXDL010000390.1:0-2754 GCA_964463775.1 uncultured Hyphomicrobiales bacterium | reverse complement strand
CCATGCCTTTTCATTAGCTTCCGACGCAAGAACGATGCAACCCTGCCGGCGTCCCGGTGCATTGGTCGGCCCGGCGCGCAGCATATCCATCAGCGCCTGCGCATCCGCCGGGCAGGCACCGGTATCATAGCCGGCCGCCGCCAGTGCCTGCAGCACCCTGACCGTTCCCGCCGGGGTATCCAGGCCGACACCATTGGCAAGACGCCCGTCACGGTTGGGATAATTGGCCAGAATGATCGCCACCCGCCTTTCCCCGGCGGGTGTACGGCGCAACCGTGCCCAGGCCACGGCCAGCCGGGCAGTGAAGTCGACCCGATCACTTACGGGCACATAGCCCGACAGGGAGATCTGGCAGCGTTCATCCCGCCCGGTCTCGCCCTTGAAGGAAACGGCACGGGCGAGAATGCGGCCATCCACCTCGGGCAGGGCGACATTCATGGCGATGTCACGGGCGCTGAGCCCGTTTTTCCCTGCCCGCCAGCGCGCTTCACCGCTGGCGGAGAAAATCACCTGCAGAACCGGACAATCCACAGAATCGAACGGGCCCGTCCGCCTGTCCGCACCTGGGGCAGAGACAGCGAAGGATGTGGCATTCAGAATGATATCGGGTGGGTTCCGGCGCAAAAGATCTGCGACGATTTCCGCCGATACGGGATCCTTCAGGCTTTGGACGAAAACCGGCAGGACATTCATTCCCTGCCCCTCCAGCGCCGCGATCAGGGCATCCACCGGCGCCACATTCCCCGCCAGTTCCAGCGCCCGGTAGAACACAATGGCCGCCAATGGCGCCCCGTCACGCCAATCTGCGCGCAGACTGTCCAGATCGGGCGCACCATGGATGCCGGCGCTCAGCACCGGCGCCGGTTCGCGCCAGCTTTCGCCATGACCGAGCAAATGAGCGGCAAAATCGAGAAAGGCGGCAGCATTATCCGCCCCGCCATGGACCAGATACTGCCACAGGCGGTGGCAGTCGCCTGCGGGAAGGGTACTGTAAGCGCTCAGGATCGGATCCGGCTGATCATCACCCGGCAGCATCGCCAGCGGAATGGCGTTTTCGGCGCAGACACGCGTTATCTCCTCAACGCCGTAGCGCCAGTAATCGACGCCGCCGAGCAGGCGGACAATGACCAGCTTTGCATGCGCTATGATTTCCTCTGCATAGATATCGACAGAGAGATTGTGCCCCAGCTGGAGAATACTGGCCAGACGCAGGCTCGGCGCGTTTTCGGAACGGTGGCGCTGCGCCGCCGCCAGCAGGGAGAGCTCCGTATCGGCTGCGGAGAGAAAAACGATATCGCCGGGGCTCTGGCCAAGATCGACGGCCTCGCTGCCATCATCGACCTGTCCCGGTTTTGCCGCCAGAAGATGCATGTTCAGGCCGCCGCCCGCGATACGGCCTCGCTGATTGCCCCTGCAATCGCCTGTCGGTCTATTCCGTGCAGGCCGATGATCACCAAACGACCGTGCCGGGGTTCCTCCGGCTGCCAGTCACGGTCGAAATAATGCTGAAAACGGCTGCCGACCCCCTGCAGCAACAGACGCATGGGTTTGCCCTGCAGGGCCAGGAAGCCCTTGATGCGCAGAATGTCATGGCGGACCGCCAGATCCTTCAGCCGGGCAATCAGCGGTTCCACGGCGGCGATCTCATTCACTTCAACCACGAAACTGTCGAAATCGTCATGCTCGTGATCGTCTTCCCCGTCATGGTGGGAGGGACGGGCCTCCAGATCATCCTCCACCGCCGCATCGAGGCCGATCAGCACGGCCATGTCGATATCGCCGTGGCGGGCAGGAAGCACCCGCACACCGGGCCGGGCACGGGCAGCGAGGTCATCGGTCAGCGATTGTACCGCCGCCTCGTCGATCATGTCGGCCTTGTTCAGCACGATCAGATCGGCGCAGGCGATCTGATCCTCGAACAGTTCCTCAAGCGGACTTATATGATCGAGCATCGGATCGGCACGGCGCTGCGCCTCCACCGCCTCCGGGTCAGTGGCGAACTGCCCGTCGGCAAAGGCCGGGCCATCGATGACGGCAATCACCCCGTCCACCGTCACCCGGGTGCGGATTTCCGGCCAGTTGAAGGCGCGCACCAGCGGCTTGGGCAGGGCCAGACCGGAGGTCTCAATAATGATGTGATCGGGCCTCTCCTCGCGGTTCAGGATATTCTCCATCACCGGCAGAAAATCGTCGGCCACGGTGCAGCAGATGCAGCCATTCGCCAGTTCATAGACATCCTCCCCGCCGCAATCGGGATCACCGCAACTTTTGAGAATTTCCCCGTCAACACCGAGATCGCCGAATTCGTTGATGATGAAGGCCAGTCGCCGCCCTTCTGCCTGATCGATCAGGCGACGGATCAGCGTGGTTTTTCCGGCCCCGAGAAATCCGGTGATGATGGTCGCGGAAATCTTGCCATGTTGCGGCATATGCGCCTCCTCCTGCTGCGGCTCCTGCCCGTCACTAACAGGTAATGACGGCATCTGCTGGCCGCGGGATCCGGCATGCCGGTCCGCCTGGGCGCATCCTGCGCACGGAACGTCTCCCACCGAGGGTTCCGCGGCCAGCCCCGAGGAGGTCTCCTGGCTCACATCCCTGCAGCGGACCCCTTCCCGGCCGCACCTTGCGGACAGGCCAGTGGGTTTCGCCCGCTCCATGGCCGCTTTCGCCTCTCATGCGATCCGGCCGGACGCTCACAGTTGCGGGGGCAGCGCCGGTCTTGGCCCGGGCAGGCACTGCAAACGCAATACCCGC
>CAYXDL010000389.1:0-2758 GCA_964463775.1 uncultured Hyphomicrobiales bacterium | reverse complement strand
CTCAGGCAAAAAAGGCCTGGATGCCGGTCTGGGCACGGCCCAGAATCAGGGCATGGATGTCGTGTGTGCCCTCATAGGTGTTGACGGCCTCCAGATTCATGACATGGCGGATGACATGGAATTCATCCGAAATGCCGTTGCCCCCATGCATGTCGCGGGCGATGCGGGCAATATCCAGCGCCTTGCCGCAGGAATTGCGCTTGATCAGGGAAATCATTTCCGGCGCGGCGCGGCCTTCATCCTTCAGCCGCCCCACTGCCAGACAGGCCTGCAGGCCGATGGCGATTTCCGTCTGCATATCGGCCAGCTTCTTCTGCACGAGCTGGGTGGCGGCCAGCGGACGGCCGAACTGTTTACGGTCCAGCGTGTACTGGCGGGCGGCATGCCAGCAGAATTCGGCGGCGCCCAGCGCCCCCCAGGCAATGCCGAAACGGGCATTGTTCAGGCAGCTGAACGGACCTTTCAGCCCGGTGACACCGGGCAGCAGCGCCGATTCGGGCACCAGCACGTCATCCATGACGATTTCACCGGTGATCGAGGCGCGCAGGCTGAACTTGCCTTCGATCTTGGGGGCGCTGAGCCCCTTCATGCCCTTTTCCAGCACGAAGCCGCGAATCAGCCCGTCCTCGGTCTTGGCCCAGACGACGAAGACATCGGCAATGGGGGCGTTGGTGATCCACATCTTGGCACCGTTCAGCACATAACCGCCATCGACCCTGCGTGCCCGGGTGACCATGGAGCCGGGATCCGATCCATGGTCGGGCTCGGTCAGGCCGAAACAGCCGATCTTTTCGCCACGGGCCAGGGCCGGCAGGTATTTTTCCTTCTGCTCCTCACTGCCGAAGGCATAGATCGGATACATCACCAGGCTGGACTGCACGCTCATCATCGAGCGGTAGCCGGAATCGACCCGCTCAATCTCGCGGGCGGCGAGGCCATAGGACACATAACCCAAGCCGGCACAGCCATAGCCGTCAATGGTGCTGCCGAGCAGGCCCAGTTCGCCCATCTCACGGAAGATCGCCGGATCGGTCTTCTCATGGCGGTTGGCTTCGATAATGCGGGGCATCAACTTGTCCTGGGCGTAATTACGCGCGGTATCGCGCACCAGGCGCTCTTCCTCGGTCAGCTGGTCGTTCAGCAGGAACGGGTCCTGCCAGTCGAAAGAGGGTTTGCTGCTCATGGGTTTTCCTTCCCTTCTGGTGAGTTCAGGCATTCTTGCCGGAGGCTAAAGCGGTATTTCTGATTTCGCTGAGGCTTGCTGTAGGGGTCAGGGCCTCCAGCGGCAGGCGGATCTCGATCAGGGCCGGAACATTCGCCGCCAGCGCCGCTTCGAGCGCCGGGGCGAACTCCTCCGTCTTCTCCACCACCTGAGCGTGGCCGCCATAGGCACGGGCCAGGGCCGCGAAATCGGGATTGACGATCTCCGTGCCGCTGACCCGGCCGGGAAAGCGGCGTTCCTGATGCATGCGGATGGTGCCGTAGGCGCCGTTGTTGATGACGACGACAACGATATCCGCACCATACTGGCAGGCGGTGCCGAATTCCTGCATCGTCATCTGAAAACAGCCGTCGCCGGCGAAACAGATCACCGGACGATCCGGATGGGCAAGGCGTGCGGCGATGGCGGCGGGCAGGCCATAGCCCATGGAGCCGCTGGTCGGTGCCAGTTGGCTGCGGTAGCGGCGGTAACGGTGGAAGCGGTGCAGCCATATGGCATAATTGCCGGCGCCATTACAGATGATGGCGTCTTCGCCTGCGATTTCGCCGGTCTGGCGGACGATGTCGGCCATCTGCACCGGCCCGGGAGAGACGGTCGGCTCGATATGCGCAAGATAATCCTCATGCGCCTGTTCGTACCATTCTCGCCGACGCTCCGCCCCGGCATCAGGCACGGTGGCCAGGGCCATGCAGGCAAGCGGCGTGCTGGCAATGATGCCGAGGTCAGGGGCATGGACGCGACCGATCTCCTCGGCCCCGGGGTGAATGTGCACCAGTTTCTGGTCGGTATGAGGAATGCCGAAGAGCGAATAGCCCGATGACGTCATCTCCCCCAGACGGGCGCCGAGCACCAGCAGCAGATCGGAGTTGCGGATGCGCTCCGCCAGTGCGGGATTGATGCCGATGCCGACATGACCGGCATAGCAGGCGCTGTCATTATCGATATAATCCTGGCAACGGAAGGAGGTGCCCACCGGCACATTGTGGCTGGTGGCGAATTGTTCGACATAACGGGCGCAATCGGCATTCCAGCCGCCGCCGCCGATGATCAGGAACGGCCGCTCGGCATCCCAGATCATGGTGCAGAGATTGCTGTAATCGTCCTGGTCCATGCCCGCACGGGCGATCTTGCGCGGGCGCGGCGGCGTGCTTTGCACCGTTTCCCGCAGCATGTCCTCGGGCAGGGCCAGCACCACCGGGCCCGGCCGTCCCTGCAGGGCCGTGTGCCAGGCCCGCCCCACATATTCGGGAATGCGGGCCGCATCGTCGATCTGAGCCACCCATTTCGCCAGCGGGGCGAACATCCGGCGGTAATCCACCTCCTGAAAGGCTTCGCGATCCGTCGCTTCCCGCCCCACCTGGCCGATGAACAGGATCATCGGCGTCGAGTCCTGCATGGCAATATGTACGGCGGCACTGGCATTGGTGGCGCCGGGGCCCCGGGTGACGAAGCAGATTCCGGGTTGGCCGGTCAGCTTGCCATGCGCCTCGGCCATCATGGCGGTGCCCCCTTCCTGCCGCCCGGTGATGAGGCGGA
>CAYXDL010000388.1:0-2761 GCA_964463775.1 uncultured Hyphomicrobiales bacterium | reverse complement strand
ATGCTTCCGGGCCGGGCGCCGGCCTGCAGCCTCAGGATGGATCCGGTCCTTTTTTCGTTACGGCGCGCCCGGTGACGATGGCATCGTTGCCGAAACGTTCCCTGATATTTTCCAGTACCTGTTCCCTGGCGCGGATGCGCTGGCGCTCCCGGTCGAACAGGCTGCCCGGATCGGCCTTGTCGCCGCTGTCCAGATGGCTGACACCAACACCGATCAGCCGGTAGGGTGTGCCGTCGGCCTCTTCCCTTAACAGGGATGTGGCGGCCTGAAAGATGTATTCGGCCAGTTGCGTCGGGTCTTCCAGGGTGCGGGCACGAGTCAGGGTTCTGAACGAGGCCGTCTTCAGCTTCAGGGTGACCGTGCGCCCGCACAGATCGTTCCGGCGCAGGCGGCGGGCAACGGTTTCGCTCAACGGCCACAAGGCCCGGCAGAGATCCTCATACCGGCGCAGATCGGTTTCGAATGTGATTTCGGCGGAAATGCTTTTGGTTTCACGCGTCGTTTTCACCGGCCGTTCGTCGATGCCCCGGGCAAAGGCATGGAGCCTGTGTCCCATCTGTCCGAAACGGCGGAACAGGTCGTCCGCGCTGATCTGTTGCAGGTCGCCGATGGTGCGGATGCCCTCGCGGTGCAGCATTTTCTCCGACGCCCTGCCGACACCCCAGATATCGCTGACGGGGCGGGGGGCGAGGAAGGCGAGGGCCTCCCGCCGGCCGATACAGGCGAAGCCACGCGGCTTGTCGAGATCGGAGGCCATTTTCGCCAGCGACTTGTTGTAGCTCAGCCCGACCGAGATGGTAATGCCGATTTCCGCTTCGATCCGCAGGGCCAGGGCAGCGAGGCTTTGCGCCGCAAAGCGGTGGTGATAGCGCTCGGTACCGCCGAGATCGAGAAAGGCCTCGTCAATCGACAGCGGTTCGACCGCCGGGGTGAATTCGGTGAATATTTCCCGGATACGACGCCCTTCCCGGCGGTATTTTTCGATATCCGGCCTGATGATCACGGCATCCGGACACAGTTTTCGCGCCCTGAACATCGGCATGGCCGAGCGGATGCCGTACTGGCGGGCGATATAGCAGGCAGTGGCGACCACACCGCGCCTGCCGCCGCCGATAATCACGGGCCGGTGGGCGAGGGAGGGATCATCGCGTTTTTCGATGGCGGCAAAAAAGGCATCGCAATCGACATGGGCAATGTGCAGGCTTGTCAGTTCCGGATGGGAAATGATGCGCGGCTCATGACAGTGCGGACAATCGCGGCGTTCGTCATTGTGCCACAGATGCAGGCAGTCGCGGCACAGACGGGCGTTTTCAGAGGGGGCGGTGTCCGGCATCGTCAGTATCCGGCATCATCGAGCACTTCGCCGATAAAGGCCCCGATCTGCTGCCAGTCGCGGGCGTGCAGGTGGCAGTCGGCCCGGGGGGCAAGGGCTGACAGGCGCGGATGGGCGATGAACTGGATTCGCCGTGCCCGGGGCAGATGGCGGGCGACATCGGCATGATGAGGGGCCAGATCGTCGATGAAGAAGACGGGGCCGCGCCGCTCCCCGGCCAGATCGCGCGCGGGGCGGCCCTTGGGTCCGGCATTGACATGCAGCGGATAGCCCATGCCGTGGCATTCCAGCAACCGACGGCGCAGCGGCGCACCGGCATGGGGCAGATTGCTGAGAATGACGATATCGCAGCGTGCCGAAAGCTCCCTCAGCGTATCCGCGGCGCGTTCGACCGGGCGCATGTGCCCGGCCGGTCCGATGAAGAAATCCTCCAGCAGGGCTGAAACCTCATTCCGGCTCACGGCGCGGCCGCTGCTTTTTTCCAGAATATTGCCGAACAGGGCGAAAGAGGCCCAGGTGAAGTGCAGTCCGTTATCGTTCAGGAACTTTTCGAAAGCCTCCATGAAGGCGAAGAGCACTTCATCGGCATCGCAGATCAGCAGCGGACGGGTCATCTCCGGCCTGTTCCGTGGCTCATGGCGGCAACATAATCGCGCAGCTCCGGCGGTGCGCCGGGCAGGGCCAGGCGGGCGCGGGCCGGGGTTTCGGGCGCGATCCCGGCATGGGCGCAGAAGGACAGCAGCAGCCTTTCGTCGGCAAGAAGGAAATCGAGGATGCCGCCAAGAAGCTCAGGATGGCCGGTTGCCTGGCGGATGCCGTCCGCATCCAGGCCGGTCTGCGCCTGCAGGGCCCGCAGGCTTTTCTCATCCGCGGCGATATGGGCGAGTGCCTGAAGGGTGAGGGTGATGGCTTCATCCCTGTGCATCGGAGGATCCAGCTTGAAAATTATGGTAAATCATGGCCGGGTTTCGGTAATTAAGGGGTTACGTTACATCCGTGCAGGCTGTAATGTTGGCTTGCATAATCGTAACAGGGGTAAGTTCAAGGGAATATCATGGGCAAGACGGTCCTAATTGTCGAGGATAACGAGCTGAATATGAAGCTCTTTCACGACCTGCTCGATGCGCATGGCTATGAGACGCTGCAGACGCGCGACGGCATGGAGGCTCTGGCCATGGCCAGGGAGCACAAACCGGACCTGATCCTGATGGATATCCAGCTTCCGGAAGTTTCCGGTCTGGAGGTGACCAAATGGATCAAGGAGGACGATAATCTCAAATCCATCCCCGTTGTGGCGGTGACCGCCTTTGCCATGAAGGGAGATGAAGAGAAGATAAGGGAAGGGGGATGTGAAGCCTATATCGCCAAACCGATCTCCGTTGGCACCTTTATCGAAACCGTCCGCCGGTTTCTGGATTAGGTTCTCCT
>CAYXDL010000387.1:0-2786 GCA_964463775.1 uncultured Hyphomicrobiales bacterium | reverse complement strand
GTTCCGCCCGGCGCAGTTGCTGTACGGAGCGCAGCACCAATGCCCCCAGCACCAGCAGCACAACGGCATATGCCGGCCAGATAAAGGCGGCATAACCGCCCATGTCGAAAAATGCACCCATCAGCTTTCGGCTCCCGCCGCCCGCAGGCGGCTGTTTTCACGCGCCACCTGATTGAGACGCATCACCCTCAGCTTTCGCTGCACCAACTCGGTCCTGATGCGCACCAGCAGCACCGAAACGAAAAATGCCTTGAAGGCCAGGGCCATGACAATCAGCGGCCAGAGAATGGATTCGTCGATCTTCGGTCCCTGCATCGTCACTACCGAAGCAGGCTGATGCAGAGTGTTCCACCAATCAACGGAAAACTTGATGATCGGCAGATTGACGCTGCCGACCAATGCCAGAATGGCGGCGGCCTTTGCCGCGCGCTGCGGATCGTCGAAGGCATCCCAAAGGAAGATATAGCCAATATAGAGAAACAGCAGGATCAGCATCGAGGTCAGCCGCGCATCCCACACCCACCAGGTGCCCCACATCGGCTTGCCCCACAGGGAGCCGGTGACAAGGCTGAGAAAGGTGAAAGCCGCCCCGATCGGGGCCGCGGCCTTCGCCGTCAGCTCCGCCAGGGGATGACGCCAGATCAGGCCGACGGCACTGGCCACCGCCATCACCGCATAGATGAACAGCCCCATCCAGGCCGAGGGAACATGCACATACATGATGCGCACCGTTTCCCCCTGCTGATAATCGGGCGGGGAGAAGAACAGGCCCCAACCCAGCCCCAGCACGAACAGAATGGCCGTCAGCCCCACACACCAAGGAAGAATGGCATTGGCAATACGCAGAAAGCGGGTTGGATTGGCAAAACGATGCATCAGAGGGCATCCCCGTTCATTTTCGCATCCTGGCGGATCATAGCTTTTCCGGTCCGATTAAGGCAATTCCATGACATGGCGCAAAATTTAGCCATTTTACCATCCCGCCACACCAACAGCGGCAAGGATCATTCCATTGACAGACGCACCGCCGCCGCCGCCGCCAGTGGCGCCAGCACGGTCGTGAACAACGACATCGCCGCCAGGATCAGCAGATGCGGCCTGGCCGTCAGGCCCGTGGCCGCCGCCTCGACCGCGGAAACCCCGAAAATCAGTACGGGGATATATAGCGGCAGCACCAGCAATGACAACAGAACCCCGCCCCGGCGCACCCCGGTCGTAAGGGCGGCCCCGACAGCACCGATCAGCGACAGGGCCGGCGTGCCCAGCAACATCGCCAGAACCAGCCCGCCGATCCCCGCCGACGACATCCCCATGAGCAATCCCAGCAACGGCGCCACCAGAATCAGCGGCAGACCTGTGGACAGCCAGTGCGCCAGGCATTTCGCCAGCACGATGATTTCCAGCGGCTCCGGGCTGAGGGCGAGCAGATCGAGGCCGCCATCCTCCAGATCGGCCTGAAACAGCCTGTCCAATGACAGCAGGGCCGCCAGCAGGGCCGACACCCAGACGACACCGCTGCCAATTCGCGCCAGAACATTCGGTTCGGGCCCGACCCCGAGGGGAAAGAGCGTTACCGTCACCACGAAAAACGCCACGGCCATGCCCGCGCCGCCCCCCTGGCGAAAGGCCAGCAGCAGATCGCGGCGCACCACTGCCCAGAATACGGTCAAAACACCTCCTCCACCGGGGCAAAATCATCCAGCGACAATACCGTGCTGCCCGCGCTTTCAATCTTCTGGTGCGTTGCCGCCATGATCATGCCCCCGGCATGCCGGTGCCGTTCCATCAGGTCGAACAACCGCGTGCAGGAGGCCTGATCCAGCGCCGTGGTCGGTTCGTCCAGCAGCCACAACGGGGCCCGGCTCATGGCCAGACGGGCCAGATTGGCCCGGCGGCGCTGCCCCGCGGAAAGAAACCGCGCCGGCATATCCGCAAGCGGCCCCAGCCCGAACAGGTCAAGCGCTTCTTCCAGCCGGTTCTCATCACCGCCGGACAGCCGCGCCCAGAACAGCAGATTTTCGGAAACCGTAAAAACCGCCTTCAGCGCATCGAGATGGCCCGCATAGCAGATGCGCCCGCGGTGCTCAGCCATCCGCCCCGTGATCCCGACACCATCATAGAGCAGCCGCCCGGCAAAAGGACGCAGAAAACCCGCGCACAGGCGCAGCAGGGTGGATTTGCCGCTGCCATTGGCCCCGAGCAGCAGCAACATGCCGCCTGAATCCAGTTCAAAACCGAGATTCTGGAAAACGATGCGCTCGCCACGCAGGCAGGCCAGATTTTCACCGCTGAAGGTCATGGCTAGGGCTTAAACAATCTTGGCCGCTACCGCAAGGCGGTAGGAGGCGCATACCTTGGCGGCACTATTCCCTGCGGCGGGTCACCTCGACCCCGACGCTTTCGGCATCGACATAGACATCCAGCTTCTCGACCCGGACGGAAACTTCACGAACCTGCGGATTTTCAAGGCAGAAATCGGCGATCTTCAGCGCGAAGGTTTCCACCAGATTGATATGGCCGTTCCGGGTGAGCGCGCGCACCCCCGTGACCACATCCTCATAGGAAACGACCCCGTCCATGCTGTCGGCCGGGGCATCGGCATCCCGGCGGCGGACAATCATGTCGATATTGACGCGCACCCGCTGGCGGCGGCCGCGCTCATGATCGTAAACGCCGATTTCACAATCCAGCAGCAGATCGCGGACGAAAACCCTATAGGAAGACATATTGGCGGGCATGACAGCCCCTCCCGGCCCGGAACATCATCCGGGTTGTCTATTCGTAAC
>CAYXDL010000386.1:0-2792 GCA_964463775.1 uncultured Hyphomicrobiales bacterium | reverse complement strand
GGCGCATCAGCCTGCCGGTAAACCGCGACATCACCCTGCCCTTCCGGCTGGAGCGGAGCGGACAAAGCATTATCACCCTGACCATCCCCGATACGGAGGGCGAACTGTCAGCCGCGAACAACCGCGCCCTGATCACGGTCAATGGCGTACGCGACCGCCTGAAGGTGCTGCTGGTATCCGGCCTTCCCTATGCCGGGGAACGGGTATGGCGCAATCTGCTGAAATCCGACCCGACCATCGATCTGGTGCATTTCACGATTCTGCGCCCGCCGCAGAAACAGGACAGGACCCCGATCCGCGAACTGGCGCTGATCGCCTTTCCCATCCGCGAACTGTTCGAGCTGAAGCTGGACAAATTCGATCTGATCATCTTCGACCGCTACTCCCGCCAGGGGGTGCTGCCGCAAATCTATCTGGCCAATATCGTCCGCTATGTGCAGGAGGGCGGCGCGTTGCTGGATATCGCCGGGCCGCGCTTTGCCAGTGCGCTCAGCCTGTATAACAGCCCTCTGGCCGAACTGCTGCCCGCCCGGCCGACCGGAATCGTCCTCACCCGCCCCTTCCGCCCTGAACTGACGGAAACGGGCAGGCGCCACCCGGTTACCGCCGGGCTGGCCGGACCCTGGGGGCGCTGGTACCGTCAGGCGGAAGCCGAAATCAATCCGGCCCTGGCCGGAAGCAGCCAAACCCTGCTCGATAACGGCAACGGTGCGCCACTTCTGCTGCTGCGCCGGGCCGGAAAGGGACGGGTGGCCCAGTTGCTCAGCGATCAGATATGGCTGTGGGCCAGAAATCATGATGGCGGCGGTCCGCATGCACGGCTGCTGCGCCGCCTGATCCACTGGCTGATGAGGGAACCGGCGCTGGAAGAGGAGGATCTGAAACTCTCCATCGCGGAAAACCGCCTGATCGTGACCCGACCCAGCCTGCATCCCCGCCAAACGACCGCCGTTATCGGAACACCTTCGGGAAAAAGCGTCAGCGTCATACTGAAAACCGATGGCACGGTGCCGGCCAGCGCGGCATTGGCACTCGATGAGCCGGGCATCTACCGCGTCAGCGCCGATGGCTTTACCCGCATGATCGCCCATGGTGGTGAGGAGGCCCGGGAAATGCGCGACCTCAAGCCCACGGCAGCGCCTCTGAAGGCGCTGGCCGCCAAAACCGGCGGTGCCGTGCTCTGGCTGGAGGACGGATCACCCCGCCTCAGGGGCGGTCGCGGCCCCTCATGGCGGGGAGAAGGCCGGATCGGTTACAGGAAAAACGCTCAGAGCCGGATAAGCGGGCTGCGCCGTTATGCCCCCGCGGCACCGGCTGCAATGCTGCTGGTTCTTCTGCTGCTGATGATGGCCTGGTGGCGGGAAGCCGACGGGGCGGAAAGCCGCCGCTAGCCATCCGCATCATCATGCCCGTTCACCGGCTGCAGCTCTCCGCGCATCCGTAGGGAGGGAGCGCTGCCGATCCGGCGCAACTGCAGCCGCGCCGGATCCTCCCCGGGCATGGTAATGCCGTGCGCTGCCGCCGGCTCGAAGCCAAAGCGTCCGTAATAGGCGGGATCGCCGACCAGAAGCACCAGCCCGTAGCCCCGCATCCGCGCCCGGTTCAGCCCTTCATTGATAAGGGCACGGCCGATGCCTTCTCCCTGATGGTCGGGATCGACCGCCAGCGGGCCGAGAAGAAGCACCTCCTCCCCGTCCAGAAGGACCGGCCAGAAACGGATATTGCCAAGCAGCGCCCCGCTATCGCGATCATGGGCGGAAACCGACAGCCCGTCCACGGGACCGAGATTCCGGCGGTAGGCATAGGAACGCTTGCTGTGCCGGTCCGCGCCGAAGCATTTGTCAAGAAGCCGTTCTATGGCCTCGCCATCCGCGGGCCGCTCGTCACTCAGAATGAACATGAAAACACCGATAAGCAGAAAATGGCCGAAAGCAGGGAATGCGGCCCGGCCACCCTTATCGGCTTAACGCTGCAGGCAGGGGGCGGACAGCATCGGATGCGCGCCGGTCAGCAACGCGCGCAACCTTCGTCGCGCTTCGTGAATGCGCGCCGCCATGGCCTTGGGGCCGGATCCCTTGTGATCACAGAACATGCAGAACATGGCCCATCCGCTTCATCAGGGGCGGAACGATCCGCTCCACCCGTCATTCCTCCGCTTCCCTAACCGTTCAACCCGGTCATGTCAATTTTCCCTTTGATCTTTTTGCCCGGACGCACCATTTTCCCAGGCGGGCGGCGCGGAACGGACAGACCCGCCACACGGAACATCAGCGGAAGGCAGACATGTATTACACGACAGATCAGCACCACGGCCTGAAACACAATCCTTTCAATGCGCTGATCGTTCCCCGGCCCATCGGCTGGATTTCGACGATTGCGGCGAACGGCGATGTCAATCTGGCACCCTTCTCATTCTTCAATGCCGTGGCCTATACCCCGCCGATGGTCATGTTCGCCTGCAATGGCCCCCATGCCGAAGGGGGGATCAAGGACAGCCTGCACAATATCCGCGAAACCGGGGAATTCGTTGTCAATATCGTCAGCTATGACCAGCGCCATGCGATGAACGCCACCTCGGCCCCGGCGGCGCGCAATGTCGATGAATTCACCCTTGCCGGAATCGAGGCCCTGCCGTCGAACACGGTCAGGCCGCCACGGGTCGCGGGCAGCCCCGCCCATCTGGAATGCGTGCTGGAGCAGGTGGTCTCCCTTCCCTGCACCATGGAAGGATCCAGCAACAACATGGTCATCGGGCGGGTGACGGCCATTCACATCGATGATGCCGTGATTCG
>CAYXDL010000385.1:0-2806 GCA_964463775.1 uncultured Hyphomicrobiales bacterium | reverse complement strand
TGACCTTCTATACCGCCGATCATCCCGGCCTGTTCGTGCGCATCACCGGAGCCATGGCCGTCTGTGGTGCCAGCATCGTCGGTGCCAAGGTCTTCACCACCGCCGATGGCATGGCACTGGACAGCCTGCTCATCCAGGACGAGGAAGGTCATGCCTTCGATCAGCCCTCACGTCTGGCCAAACTGGCGGTGGCCGTGGAGCAGACCCTGTCGGGCGAACTGCGCCCGGCGCAGAAGCTGGAGCAACGCCGCAAGAGCGCCCTGAGCAGCCGCACCCGTGTTTTCAAGGTGGCGCCGGTGGTGCATATCGACAACAACGCCTCCGAATACTGGACGGTGCTGGAGGTCAATGGCCGTGACCGTTCGGGCCTGCTGCACGATCTGGCCTGGACGCTGTTTCAGCTGTCTCTGACCATTGGTTCGGCCCATATCGCCACTTATGGTGAGCGGGCGGTGGATGTGTTCTATGTCCGCGATCTGTTCGGCCTGAAGGTGACGAACAAGAACAAGCTGCGCCAGATCGAGAAAGCCCTGATCGAGGTACTGAGCAAGGGACGCCGCCCCCCTCGCCGCCGGGAGGAAACAGCGACCGGAAAAGAGGCCCGGGAGACGGCAGCCGGATGAGCCGCTGTCCGCCATCCCTCGCCCGGGCGGTGGTGACCGTCGGCGGGCTGACCATGATCAGCCGCCTGCTGGGGTTCACCCGCGATATTCTGATGGCCGCGGTACTGGGGGCGGGGCCTGTGGCCGATGCCTTCTTCATCGCCTTCAAGCTGCCGAATTTCTTCCGCCGTCTTTTTGCCGAAGGCGCCTTCAATGCCGCTTTCGTGCCGCTGTTTTCCGAAACCCTGAAAACCGGCGGGACCGCCGCCGCAAAACGGTTTGCCGAACAGGTGCTTTCGGTCCTGCTCATGGTGTTGCTGCTGCTGACGGCGATTGTCGAAATCGCCATGCCGGCGGTGATGCTGGGGCTGGCGCCCGGTTTCGATCCGGAGGGGCCGCGCTATGCCCTGGCGGTGACGATGACACGCATGACTTTTCCCTATCTGCTGTTTATCAGCCTTGTCTCGCTGCATGCCGGGGTGCTGAACGGCCTGGGGCGTTTTGCGGCGGCGGCGGCGACACCGGTTCTGCTCAATCTGTGCCTGATTGCAACGCTGCTCCTGTTTGCCACTCCCGGCGAAGGGGCGGGGCTGGCGCTGGCCGGCGCGGTGGCGGTGGCGGGGATGGTGCAGCTTGTCTGGCTGGTGCTGGCCTGCCGGCGGGCGGGCATGGCGCTGTATCTGCGTCTGCCAAGGCTGACGCCGGCGGTGCGCCGTCTGCTGGTATTGATGGGGCCGGCGGCAATCGGTGCCGGGGTGGCGCAGATCAATCTGGTGATCGATATCGTGCTGGCCTCACTGCTGCCTGCGGGATCGGTCTCGTTTCTTTATTATGCCGACCGCCTCAACCAACTGCCGATCGGGGTGGTTGGCGTGGCCATCGGCACCGCGCTGTTGCCGGGTCTGAGTCGCCTGCTGGCGGGAGGCGAGGAGAAAGCCGCCGCCTCCATGCTGAACCGTTCCATCGAGGGGGGGCTGCTGCTGGCCCTGCCTGCCGCCATTGCCCTGATCGTGATTGCCGAACCGCTGATTGTGACCCTGTTTCAGCGTGGGGCTTTCCTCGCTGCCGATGCCGGTGCGACGGCGGGGGCGCTGGCAGCTTATGCGGCGGGGCTGCCCGCCTATATATTGGTGAAGGTGCTGACCCCTGCTTATTACGCACGCAAGGATACGAAAACGCCGATGCTGATTGCAGCTTTCAGCCTGCTGGTCAATCTGGGGCTGAACCTGCTTCTGATGGGGCCGTTGCTGCATGTGGGGCTGGCGCTGGCGACGGCACTGGCATCCTGGGTGAACAGTCTGCTGCTGGCAGGCGTGCTGATGCGCCGGGGGATGTGGCGGCCCGACCGCCGCCTGCTGCTGAAGGTTTTCCGCATCGCCTTTTCCGCGGCGCTGATGGGGGGCGTTTTATATGCTCTGTCCGCTTTCCTGGAGCCCTGGCCGGATCGTGATCTGACGGGCCGGGCTGCGGCCCTGGCCATTCTGGTGGTGGCAGGGCTGGGTGTTTACGGGCTGGCGGCTCATTTCAGTGGTGCCGTACGCGCCGGGGAAATCCGGACATTGTTCACAGGCAGGCATGGTTGACCGATACCCTGTGCCGGTCCATAAAGACCGCGCCCGCCGCCACGCCATGCCGGGACGAAGCGGGCCTGAACATAGCTTGTATCCCGCCCTCCGGGCGGGCCGTATTGGGGATATTGGAAATGAAGCGCATTTTTTCCGGCGTGCAGCCGACAGGTAATCTGCATCTGGGCAATTACCTTGGGGCGATCCGCAACTTTGTCGAGCTGCAAAAGGATGAAAACAGCGAATGCATCTATTGCGTCGTCGATCTGCATGCCATCACGGTCTGGCAGGATCCGGCGGCGCTGAAGGCCAATACGCGCGAGGTGGCGGCGGCCTATCTGGCGGCGGGAATCGATCCTGAGCGCTCCATCATCTTCAACCAGAGCGCCGTCAGCGCCCATGCCGAACTGGCCTGGGTGTTCAACTGCGTCGCCCGGCTGGGCTGGCTGAACCGCATGACCCAGTTCAAGGAGAAGGCGGGCAAGCACCGTGAAAACGCTTCCGTCGGCTTGTATGCCTATCCGAATCTGATGGCGGCGGATATTCTGGCCTACAAGGCAACCCATGTGCCGGTCGGCGAGGATCAGAAACAACATCTGGAGCTGACGCGTGATATCGCGCAGAAATTCAACAATGATT
>CAYXDL010000384.1:0-2809 GCA_964463775.1 uncultured Hyphomicrobiales bacterium | reverse complement strand
CGAAACGTCACGGATACCTCATCAGCACAGCTCAATCGTATCCGCGTATCTACTGCCCCCTTCTCGCAGCGGTCAAGCCTTCTCAGAACAGGAAGCCTCCCGTCCCGGCAATGAATGAAAAAAGCGGCGCCGGACACATGGTACCGGCGCCGTGACCACACGGGGAAGACAGTCAAATTGCGAGATACTGATCCCGCAATTCCTTGTTATCGAGCACTTCCTGCGCCGTACCGCGGAAGACGACCTCGCCGGTATCCAGAATGATGGCCGTATCGGCCAGTTTCAGGGCGGCGAGCGCGTTCTGCTCGACAATAACGGTGGTAATGCCCAGTTTCTTGACCTCGCGCAGAATCGCCTCGATCTCATGCACGATGACCGGTGCCAGCCCCTCATAGGGTTCATCGAGAAGCAGAAGCTTCAGATCGCGTGCAAGCGCGCGGGCCACGGCCAGCATCTGCTGTTCACCGCCGGACATGGTCGTCGCTTCCTGCCTGCGCCGTTCCGCAAGACGGGGGAAGGATTCATATATCCGCTCCAGCGACCAGCCTGGCTTGCCCTCGATCTGGGCCAGGATCAGATTTTCCTCGACCGTAATGCCGGGAATGATGCGCCTGTCCTCGGGGACGAGCTGCACGCCATGCTGGGCGGCCTGATAGGCCTGCATTTCATGCAGGGCGACTCCATCAAGATATATTTCGCCGCTTTTCAGTGCGGGTTCATGTGCCCGGGCAATGGTACGCAGCGTCGATGTCTTGCCCGCCCCGTTGCGCCCGAGCAGGGCAACGATTTCCCTCTCGGCAATCTCGAAGGAGACATTCTGCACGATATAGCTCTCGCCATAATAGGCATTGATGTTGCGGCAGGAAAAATAGGCGCCGTTGCTCATTCCTGTTCCTCCCCAAGATAGGCCTCGATCACCTTCGGATTGCCGCGCACCTCATCCGGCCCGCCCTCGGCAATCACCTGCCCCTGGGCCAGCACGGTGATGCGGTCCGACAGGCTGAACACGACGCTCATGTCATGTTCGACGATGACCTTGGTCATTCCCTTGGCGGATATCTGCTTCAGCAGTTCAATCGTGCTTTCGGTTTCATGACGGGCCATTCCCGCCGTCGGCTCGTCCAGCAGCAGCAGTTTCGGTTTCTGCACCAGGCAAATCGCCAGTTCCAGACGGCGTTTGTCACCGCGCGAAAGATAGCGGGCCTCCTGCCTCATATGCTCCTGAAGGCCAACCTCGGCCAAAGCCTCCTCGGCCTGTTCGAAAACCTCATGGGCATGTTGCGGCGTCTCGAACAAATTGGCGCGGAAGGCGCCGTCCCGCTTGGCGAAGGCCGGAATGGCCGTGTTTTCCAGAAGTGTCATCTCCGGAAAAATCGCCGGGGTCTGGAACACCTTGGCGATGCCGTACTGATTGATCTCATGCGGCGTCGTGTTCAGCAGTACCCGGCCATCGAAGGTGATCGAGCCTTCATCCGGCTGCAGCAGCCCCGTCATGACATTCAGCAATGTCGATTTCCCGGCACCATTGGGGCCGATCAGGGAGTGGATGCTCCCCTCCTCGACCTGCAGATTGACGTCCTGCAGCGCCCTGAGGCCGCCGAAACTCTTGGAAACCCGCGATACATCCAGGATCGTCTTGCTCATTCGCCAGCTCCCTTCGATGCATTGCCACCGGCTTCCCCGCCGCTTATGGCCCTTTTGAGACGCTGCGCCCCTTCGACAAAGCCGCCGGGCAGGAAGATCACCACGAACATGAACACCAGCCCCAGAACCAGCAGCCATTGCTCCTGCAGAAAGGCCGAGACGACATTCTCGAAATACAGCATGAAGGCCGCACCGATCATCGGCCCGAACAGGGTTCCGACCCCGCCGAGAACCGACATGATCACCAGTTTGCCCGAAGTGGACCAGTGAACGAACTCCGTTGCGACATAGGGTTCGTAAATCACCATCAGAGAACCGGCGACACTGGCATAGACGGCACTGATCACGAAGGCCGACAGTTTGTATTTCCTGACATCGAGCCCGGTGAACTCAAGGCGCGTCTGGTTGGATTTGACCGCCCGCAACATCATTCCGAAGGGCGAGTTGCCGATGCGCCGGGCAATGTAGTAGCCGATGATCGCCAGAACGGCGACCAGATAGAACACATTGTTTTCCTTGAAGGGTGTGGAAAACAGTTCCGGCGTCGGCAGGCCGGTCAGCCCGTTGTCACCGCCCGTCCAGTCGGAAAAGATCGACAGGGCCGCCGCATAGAACATCTCGCCGAAAGCAAGCGTCAGGATGGAAAAGTAAATGCCCGAACGCCGCAGGGTCAGCAAGCCGATTATCACGGCAATGATAGTGGTGACCACAATGCTGGCGATCATCGCCGGAATGATGTTGGCCGAATAATGCAGCAGCATCAGCCCGGTGACATAGGCGGACACGCCGAAAAACGCGGCATGACCGAAGGACAGATACCCCGTGAAACCAAGCAGGATGTCGAAGCCGATCGCGAAGATGGCCCAGATGAGGATCTTCGTATCCAGCCCGGCATACCCGCCGATCAGCGGAAACCAGAAGGGCATGGTCAGGGCGATGACGGCAAAGATGACAACCGGCATGTTGTCCCTGACAAATGAAGGCGAAGGTTTGGAACTCATTCTTCCATAACCCCTTTCTGGCCGAGCAGTCCGCGTGGACGCACCAGCAGGACAATGACGGCGACAAGATAGATGATGATTTGCTGAACGGCCGAATACTGAGCGCTGAAACTGATCGCCATGCCAAGCATAAAGCCCGCCAGCACCGCCCCGGGCAGAGAGCC
>CAYXDL010000383.1:0-2817 GCA_964463775.1 uncultured Hyphomicrobiales bacterium | reverse complement strand
TCCGGTCCCGATGGCCGAAACGGCGGCGGAGGATCTGGCCTGGCTGTTTTATACGTCAGGCACGACCGGGCGGCCCAAGGGCGCGATGCTGACCCATCGCAACCTCACCATCATGACCCTGAACTATTTTGCCGATTTCGCGCCGGTATCGCCGGGGGAAAGCCTGCTGCACGCCGCGCCGATGAGCCACGGGTCCGGGCTATGGATCCTGCCACATGTCTGTGGCGGCGCCTGCAATGTCATCCCTGAATCGCGCCGCTTCGATCCGGAGGAAACCTTCACCCTGATATGCCGCTGGCCGCAATTGTCCATGTTCCTGGCCCCAACCATGCTGCGGCGGATGGTTTTGGCCGATACCAGCAGCGATATCACCAATCTGAAACTGATCACCTATGGCGGTGCGCCGATGTATGTTGAGGACTGCATCCGCGCACTGGAACGATTCGGTCCTCGCCTGTCACAACTTTATGGGCAGGGGGAGTGCCCGATGTCCATCAGCCATCTGCCCGCGGCGATGATTGCCGATCGCCATCATCCCGACTGGCGCTACCGGCTGGGCACGGCAGGTCTTGCCGACAGTTGCGTGCAGATCCGTATCGGCGACGATGAGGGCAACCCCCTGCCCCCCGGCGAAAAAGGGGAAATCCTCTGCCGTGGCGATATCGTCATGGCCGGTTACTGGCAGAACCCGGAAGCAACGGAGCGCACCATCCGCAACGGCTGGCTGCATACGGGCGATATCGGCCATCTGGATGAAAACGGCCTGCTCACCCTCACCGACCGGGCCAAGGATCTGATCATCTCCGGCGGCAGCAACATCTACCCGCGGGAGGTCGAGGAAGTGCTGCTGACCCACCCGGGCGTGGACGAGGCGGCGGTCATCGGCACTCCCCATCCCGATTGGGGAGAAACCGTCACCGCCTGTGTGGTGGCGGCAGAGGGGGCTGAAATCAGCGCCGCCGCCCTCGATGCCCATTGCCTGAAACATCTGGCCCGTTTCAAACGCCCCAGAATTTACAGATTCATCCGTTCCCTGCCGAAGAACAATTACGGCAAGGTGCTCAAGACCACCCTGCGTGAGCGTGAACGGACAGAGAATGCCGGAACAGACACCACGATATGAGCTGAGAGGAAAGAAGACGGGAAGCGCGCTGAGCCCTGAACCGCTTACAGCGAGGCGGCGGAACGGGCCGCCTGATCATAGAGGCCGGAGAGACCGCGCAGCAGGCTGGCCAGATCGCCGATGTCGCGGTTGACATCACCCAGCGCATTCAGGGAGCGGATCAGGCAATCCTCTCGGATCTCGCGGTAGCGGGCACAGGCCTCACGGCCCTGATCCGTCGTGGTATAGAAGATTTCCTTGCCCTTGCGCTGCCCGGCGACCAGGCCGAGTTTGACCAGCTTCTTCAGGGAATAGGATACCGTATGCGTATCCTCGATATTCAGCACCAGGCAGATATCGGCGATCTTCTTCGCCCGCTCACGATGATTGACGCTGTGCAGAACCAGCACGTCGAGAGGGCCGAGATCGCTCCATCCCGCCGCGCTCATACAGCGGACAATCCAGCGGTCGAAGGCATGGGAGGCAATGATCATGCCGAATTCGAACTCGCTCAACTCGGCGCTCTGCTCCGATACCAGATGAGCGGAAGAGACAATGGGGCGGCCCGCCTGTTCGTCCGTCTGCTTATCCGTCATATCCGCTTCCCTCCGCCTATGTCCGTGCCGTCAGCCTTTCAGGAAGATAGGTCACAATTTCCGGAAAGGCCACAATCAGCACAATGGCCAGAATCATCAGCAGGAAAAACGGCAGGGCGGCGCGGGCGACATAGAGAATGTTCCTGCGCGTCAGCCCCTGCAGCACAAACAGGTTGAAGCCGACCGGCGGCGTAATCTGCGACATCTCCACCACGATCACGACATAGATTCCGAACCAGATCAGATCGATTCCCGCCTGTTCGACCATCGGCAGGATGACCGAGGTCGTGAGCACCACCACCGAAATACCATCGAGAAAACAGCCGAGCACGGCAAAGAAGATCGTCAGGGCAAACAGCAGCATGCCGGGAGAGAGCTCCATCGACGCAATCCATTCCGCCAGCATGCGCGGGATGCCGGTAAAGCCCATGGCCACGGTCAGGAACGAGGCGCCGGCCAGAATGAAGGCGATCATGGTGGAGGTCTTGAGTGCTCCCATGAGGCCGTCAACAAAACTCTGCCGGCTCAGCGTTCCCGATATCCAGGACAGTGCCAAAGCCAGCGCCACCCCTACGGCCGCGGCATCGGTGGGCGAGGCGATGCCGAGATAGATCGAGCCGATCACCCCGACAATCAGCGCCACCACGGGACCCAGGCGGCGGATGGCATCGAGACGGACACGCCAATCGACCGGCTCGGTGTATTCAGGCACTTTCGAGGGATTGAGCAAGGACCACAGGATCACATAGCCCATGAACAGCCCGACCAGCATCAGCCCCGGCAGGATGCCGGCCAGAAACAGCCGCGCGATCGATTCCTCGGTGGCGACACCATAGACGATCAGGATGATCGAAGGCGGGATCAGCAGCCCCAGCGTGCCGGACCCGGCCAGGGTGCCGATAACCATCCGGTCATCGTAACCGCGGGATTTCAGCTCCGGTATCGCCATCTTGCCCACTGTCGCCGCCGTCGCCGCCGAGGAACCGGAGACGGCAGCAAAGATGCCGCAGCCCAGCACGTTCACATGCATCAGGCGCCCGGGCAGGCGGCGGGTGAACGGAGCCAGACCGCTGAAAAGGTCCTCGGAAAGACGGGAACGGAAGAGAATCTCTCCCATCC
>CAYXDL010000382.1:0-2818 GCA_964463775.1 uncultured Hyphomicrobiales bacterium | reverse complement strand
TGGCACGGCGCGCGGCATCGGGCGTGTCCTGATCGGCGCCATAACTGCCTGCCCGGTGTGCCCAGCGGGCCGGAACCGGGCAGGTGCCGGCAGCCGGGTCGGTCACCGTCAGAGCCATGAGTGGCGGCAGAAACACAATGGCCAGACCGGCCACCATGACCAGAACGACGATCCGCCACCAAAGGCGTTTTTTTCCCCGCCTCACCATTCGGCCCGTCTGCCCGGTTGGGCCTGGCGAATGATTTCCAGATACAATGCCTTCAGGGCTTCGGCGCGTTGGCGGTCCTCACCGCATTGTGCCGTGTCGGCAACCGGCGCATCCTTTCCCAGCACCAGATCGGTGTCACGGCCGGTATAGCTGCGGCGCAGACGGGGCGGGGCGCAAAGGGGGGCTGCGGGATTGGCGCGATCGAAAATGCCCCGGCGGTGGATGAAGCGCTTTTTGCCGTACAGGCAGGTGCCATCGGTGCAACCGCGCCCGGACAGGCGATCGGCAGTCCATTGCGAGAGTTCATAATGGGTCAACCGGGGCAGGGCGATGGGGCCGTTGCGATCGAAGGCGCGGGCAAATACCGCATGGGTGCTGATCGGTATGGCCGGGTCGACGCCGCGATAACCCAGGGAGACCAGTTCATCCAGGGTGACCGGCGGGGTGTGATCGGCAAAGATGACCAGCAGATAGTCGCGCCCCAGGGCTTCGATCTCCCGGCGCATATCGGCCACGGCCTTCATGGTGTAATAGCTGAGATTGACGATTTTCCGCGCCAGCGGGTTCTCCGGATTTTCGCGGATGATGCGCGGGCGTTTCGTTTCATCCAGATCGTATGGCCAGTGGCCCGATGTGACAACCGTATAGCTGAATACCGGGCGGGTGCCGTCCCGGGCGATCTGGCCGCGAACCGAATTCATGACCTGCTTGAGGGTCGCGCCATTATTGAGGAAATCGCCGTCCATATCGCTCATGTTGAAATCCTCGGCGAAACGGGATTTTCCGAAACCGGCGGCACGATAGGCCCGACGGGCATTGTAGAAGGAGGCCTTGACAGGGCTTGCCGCCATGGTGGCATATCCTGCCCGTTGCAGCAGGCGGGGCAGGCATTCGGCTTTGCCGCCATCCATGGCATTGAAGCTGGAGGCGGAAAAAGCCGCCAGTTCAGGCACGCCGCAGAGAAACTCGAATTCAGCCATAGCGGTGCCGCCGCTGGTGACCGGTGAGATGATATCGGGCCGCTTGCGTTGTTCCGTGGCGATCTCAAAGAGCGGATCGACGGGATCGGGCGTGAAAGTGAAGGCAGTCATATCCGCCGGATGCACGAAGCTTTCAAGCAGCACCACATAAAGATCACGCCCGTCGGGTCGCAGGGCACGGGCCTTGCTGCGATAGTCAAAATCAGGCGCCGTCTTCATCGGTGCGACATTCGCAATGCGGCGCTGGCGGTCGGCATATTCGACCGCCGAGTTGAGAAGAGAAAAATAAAGGCCGTAAAAACGGAACTCCGCCCCCTTGTAAAAGAAATAGTTATCGGTAAAGCGCAGATTCTGTCGCCAGACGTCAGGTTGGGCGATGAACAGCGCAATCACACCGGCATGCACAATCACGATGACAGCACGGGCAATGGGTCGGCGTTTGCGAAACAGCAGCAGGAACGCTGCCGCGAGCAGCAGCAGGGAGGCGATCATCGCCGCCAGGTCAAGCGGCGGCGCCACCTGAAAGAGCTCATCGATATTGATGATGTCCGTCAGGATGATGCCATCCCGGAAGATAAGAAATTTCAGATAGTTGTACGCGGCCAGTAACAGGATGGCGAGGGTGGTGAAACTGGCCGATCCGCTGGCCCCGCCGAGAATGGCGGCAAAAAGCCACAGGGAAAGCAGATCCCGCCATTCGGTGAAGGGATTGTAGAGGATAAAACCCATCCGATAGGACAGCCAGGACAGCAGCAGATACAGGATCACGCCCGGCAGGGGTATGAAAAACGCATGAACGGGAGTGGTCAGAAACAGACCGTCGAATTTTTTCAGTAACCGCACGCCACGCATTCGCTCCATCCCCGTTATTCTGGAAACCTGACCACAATCCGTCCGGAAGCCAGGACCCTAACATAATAGGGAGAAAGAGCGAAAGAGCAGGGCGGGCCCTGATCCGTCATGGCGGATTGAAGAGCCCGTCACCATCTGCTTCGGTGGAAATATCCGCACGGGATGCTGCCCCGTGAGGGATCACGGAGGCACCGGACACCCGCCTGATGGCAATGGCGTCATGCCGTTGGATTTCGGAAATGGAGAACTCAGCCGCCCGACAATGCCCTGAGAAGCTGTTCGGTCAATTTGCGCGGCAGGGTTTCCTCGCGCGAGAGAGCGGCTTTCAGTATCGTTTCAGCGGAATGGTGGCGGTTTCGTGCCCGCTCCAGCGCCGCGAACTCTATGGCCGTTTCGACAATGCCGATGCCACTGCCCAGACGTTCCCAATAATCCATCGATGCGAGAAAATAGTTTTCGGCATCGTCATGCAAGCCGGCCCTGCAGGCGGCAGAGCCGCGCTCACGCAGGCGCCGGGCTTGTTCCTCCAAGAGCGGGCCGAGTGTCTTTTTGCCCATGGGGTTACAGAGCCCTGGCGTAGAAGTATTTTGTTTTTCAATAGGTTGCCCTTGTTTTCTGTTTGATATGGCGCTGGGGTTCACAGATCTTTTATGGAGTTTGGCACCAGAACTCGTGACGAGCGTGGTGCCACTGCGTCCCGGTGGCGGGGTGTTGCGCATGGTGATCATGGCCGTTCTCTCCTCTCTCCTGTCAAAATAACTATACCTAAAGAGATAAG
>CAYXDL010000381.1:0-2820 GCA_964463775.1 uncultured Hyphomicrobiales bacterium | reverse complement strand
GGCCTATATCTGCGGCGAGGAATCGGCCATGCTGGAAAGCATTGAGGGCAAACGCCCCTATCCGCGCCACAAACCACCTTTCCCGGTCGAATGCGGCCTGTTCGGGCGGCCAACCCTGATTAACAATGTCGAAACCCTCTCCTGGCTGCCGCATATCCTTGGCGAGGCCCCGCCAGAGCCGCCCCTGCGCGCCTATTCGGTTTCGGGGCGGGTGCGCGAACCCGGCGCCAAGATCGCCCCGCGCGGCATCACGATGAACCGGCTGATCGACGAATATTGCGCCGGCATGGCCGAGGGCCATCGCCTGCATGCCTTCCTGCCGGGAGGGGCATCAGGCGGCATTCTGCCCGCAGCCAAGGCCGATCTGCCGCTGGAATTCGGCGCGCTGGAGCAGGAAGGCGCCTTCATCGGCTCCGCCTCCGTCATCGTTCTTTCCGACAAGGATGACGTCATCTCGGCGGCGCGCAATCTGATGCGCTTCTTCGCCCATGAAAGCTGCGGGCAGTGTACGCCATGCCGTATCGGCTGTGCGCGCAGCCTCGAAATGATGGCGGCTTCCGCCTGGGACACGGCCTTGCTGGAGGAGCTTTCCCGCTGCATGGCCGATGCGTCAATCTGCGGCCTCGGACAGGCGGCACCGAATGGCCTGCTGTCGGTCCTGCGTCATTTCGCGGAGGATGTTCCCGGCCACTCAGACGAGGAGCGGCCCTCATGAGCATGCATATCACCCTTGATGGGGAAACCATCGAAGTCGCCGCCGGGGAAACCATCTGGGAAGCCGCCCGCCGCCATGGCCTGACCCTGCCGCATCTGTGCCACAAACCCGCGGAAAAAGCCGGAAGCTGCACCAGGGACGGCTACCGGCCCGATGGCAACTGCCGCGCCTGCGTGGTCGAGGTGGAGGGTGAGCGCACACTTGTTTCCTCCTGCAACCGGCCGGTCCGCGACGGTATGGTGGTCAATACCCGCAGCCCGCGGGCCATGGCTGCCCGGCGCATGGTGTTCGAGTTGCTGCTTGCCGACCAGCCCGCGCGCGAGAAAAGCCCCGATGCCAATGCCGCCTTCTGGCACTGGGCCGAAAGGATCGGGCTCGAACGGTCCCGCTTTCCCGCCCGGGACAGAACGCAGGGGCAGGATCACAGCCATCCCGCCTTCATCGCCGACTGGGAGGCCTGCATCCATTGCGATCTGTGCCGCCGCGCCTGCCGCGAGGTACAGGTAAACGGCGTCATCGCCATGGCCGGGCGTGGCCGGGATGCACACATCGCCTTCGACATGGACGACCCCCTCGCCACATCAAGCTGCGTCGCCTGCGGTGAATGCGTGCAGGCCTGCCCCACCGGTGCCCTGATGCCGGCGAACGGCATCTCCCGCAACGGGGAGGGGCAGGATGTGGCCTCCGTCTGCCCCTATTGCGGCGTCGGCTGCCAGATCACCTATCATGTCAGGGATAACAGGATACTCCGTGTCGATGGCCGCCCTGGTCCGGCAAATCGTTCCCGCCTGTGCGTCAAGGGACGATTCGGTTTCGATTATGCCCATCACCCCGAACGCCTGAGCGTGCCACTGATCCGCAAGGATGGCGTGGCCAAGGGCGATCTGGACGGTTTCGACCCGTCAAATCCGCTGAGCCATTTCCGCGAGGCAAGCTGGGAGGAAGCGCTTGAATACGCCGCCGCGGGGCTGAAAAAGATCCGCGATACGCATGGCGGGCAGGCACTGGCCGGTTTCGGATCGGCCAAGGGATCGAATGAGGAAGCCTATCTGTTCCAGAAGCTGGTACGTACAGGTTTCGGCACCAACAATGTCGATCACTGCACGCGGCTGTGTCATGCCTCCTCGGTCGCGGCTTTGATGGAAACCATCGGCTCCGGCGCCGTCACAGCACCCTTTAGCGATGCTGAAAAAGCCGATGTGATTATCATCACCGGTGCCAACCCCACATCGAACCATCCGGTTGCCGCCACCTATTTCAAGCAGGCGGCCATGCGCGGGGCCAAGCTGATCGTGATGGATCCGCGCGGCCTGGAACTGGCCCCGCATGCCCATTACATGATCCGCCAGCGCCCCGGTTCGGATGTGGCGCTGCTGAATGCCATCATGCATGTGATCGTCAGCGAAAACCTGCAGGATCAGGCCTATATCGACCGCTTTACGACAGGATTCGGATCCCTGCGGGCCCATCTGGCCGATTATGCGCCGGAAGCCATGGAGCCCCTCACCGGCATTGATGCCGCGACGATACGGGAAGTCGCACGCACCATTGCCCTGGCCGATAAGGTCATGATTTTCTGGGGCATGGGCATTTCCCAGCATGTGCACGGCACCGACAATGCCCGCTGCCTGATCTCGCTGGCACTGATGACCGGCAATATCGGTCGCCCCGGCACCGGCCTGCATCCGCTGCGCGGCCAGAACAACGTGCAGGGTGCCTCCGATGCCGGGCTGATCCCGATGGTCTATCCGGATTACCGCCCCGTGGCCGATGCCGCCAACCGGGAGCAGATGGAAACGTTCTGGAAGACAAAACTCGATCCCGAACCGGGGCTGACCGTGGTCGAAATCATGGATGCCGCCTATGAAGGGCGGATCAGAGGCATCTATATCATGGGGGAAAATCCGGCGATGTCGGATCCGAACCTGAACCATTCACGCGCCGCCCTCGCCCGTCTCGATCATCTGGTGGTACAGGACATCTTCCTGACGGAGACTGCCGCCTTCGCCGACGTCGTTCTGCCCGCCTCCGCCTGGCCGGAAAAAACCGGCACAGTGACCAACTCCAACCGGCAGGTGCAGATGGGGCGCCAGGCCATCGATCCG
>CAYXDL010000380.1:0-2822 GCA_964463775.1 uncultured Hyphomicrobiales bacterium | reverse complement strand
CGTTGACGAAAAACTGGCTGACATCAGCCAGAAGGTCACTCTGAAGGGGTTTCGCCCCGGCAAGGTGCCCGCCTCTCTTCTCAAGAAGATGTACGGCAAGTCCGTTCTGGGCGAAGTGCTGGAAGAGGCGGTGAACGAATCCTCGCGCAAGGCGCTGGAGGATAATGAGATCCGCCCGGCCATGCAGCCGCGCATCGAGGTGACCAAATTCGATGAGGGCAGCGAGCTGGAATACAAGCTGGCCGTCGAAACCATGCCTGAATTCGAAATGGTCGATTTCTCAAAGATCGAGGTCGAGAAACCCGTTGCCGAAGTGACGGAAGAGGAGGTCGACAAGGCGCTGGCCAATATCGCCTCTCAGCAGAAAACCTTTGCCAAGGTCAAGCGCAACCGCAAGTCGCGCAAGGGTGATGCGGTGCTGATCGATTTTGTCGGCAAGGTCGATGGCGTGGCCTTCGAGGGCGGTGCGGCCGAGGATTACGAGCTGGAACTGGGTTCCGGCACCTTCATTCCCGGTTTCGAGGATCAGATTATCGGCGCCAAGGGCGGTGAATCCGTCGAGGTGAAGGTCACCTTCCCCGAAAATTACGGCAATGAGGAACTGGCGGGCAAGGATGCGGTCTTCGAGGTCACGGTCAAGGAAGTGCGTGAACCGGTCGAGGTCGAGATCAATGACGAATTCGCCCAGAAACTGGGGCTGGAGAATCTCGAAGCGCTGAAGAACGCCGTCAGGGAGCAGATTGAAGGCCAGTTCTCGCAGGCATCGCGGATGCGCATGAAGCGCGATCTGCTCGACAAACTGGCGGAAATGGTCGATTTCCCGGTGCCCGAGGGCATGGTGCAGGGGGAATACGAACAGATTTGCCGTCAGCTCAATCCCCAGGCCGCCCATGATCACGATCATGACCATGCCGAGGGTGAGGAGCATGAGCACAAGCCGGTCGATGACGGTCTGGACGATGAGCAGAAAGCGGAATTCCGCGCCATTGCCGAACGCCGGGTGCGTCTTGGCCTGCTGCTGTCGGAGGTCGGCGCGCAGAACAACATCACCGTGCCGGTTGACGAGGTGAACCGCGCCATCATGGAGCAGGCGCGTCAGTATCCGGGGCAGGAACGCCAGGTGATCGAGTTCTACCAGAACAATCCGGAAGCGATGAATCAGGTGCGTGCGCCGCTGTTCGAGGACAAGGTGATCGATTTCATCGCCGAGCTGGCCAAAGTCAGTGAGAAGAAGGTCAGTGCCGAGGAACTGATGAAGGATCCCGACGGGGAAGAGAATGGCGAAGAAGGCTGAAGACCACAGCGGCATGCCGGCAGTGAGGCCGGCTGAAGCCGCGCGGGGTGTGGCATTCGCGGAATGATCTGATCAGGGGGCGGCGTCGGATTTTGATGTCGCCCTTTGACGTTTTGCCGGCTTCGTCGTATTCAGATGTTGGCGTTATCCGCATACGACGCCATATTGCATTTCAGGAACATGCCAAAGAAGGGCCGATGATGAAGGATCCGATAGATACCTATAACAGCATGCTGGTGCCGATGGTCGTCGAACAGACGAACCGCGGCGAGCGGGCTTTCGATATCTATTCCCGCCTGTTGAAGGAACGCATTATTTTTCTGGTCGGTCCGGTCGAAGACAATATGGCCTCGCTGGTGACGGCGCAGCTTCTGTATCTGGAAGCGGAAAATCCGAACAAGGAAATCTCGGTATACATCAACTCTCCGGGTGGTGTGGTCACCTCCGGCCTGGCGATCTACGATACCATGCAGTACATCCGGCCGAAGATCGCCACCCTGTGCATCGGCCAGGCGGCATCCATGGGCTCGCTTCTGCTGGCCGCGGGGTCGCCGGGAATGCGCTACGCCCTGCCCAACGCGCGGATCATGGTGCATCAGCCCTCCGGCGGGTTTCAGGGGCAGGCAACGGATATTGAAATTCATGCCCGCGAGATTCTGTCGATCCGGGCGCGCCTGAACGAGATCTATGTCAAGCATACGGGGCAGAAGCTGAAGGCCATCGAGGAGGCGATGGAGCGCGACAACTTCCTGACGGCGGAAGGCGCCAGGGAATTCGGCATCGTCGATGAGGTGGTGACCCAGCGTCCGGTGCAGGATGAAGACGAGGCATGATGACCGCAATATTGCCCATTTTTCCGGGTAGCGGATATTCATGGCGGTCCATTAACGGAATTTTGAGGGCGGGCTTGTATTCTGCCCCGGAAGCCTGAATGGTTGCTGATGTGGCGTTGAGCAGCGCCCGAAATCCCGGGTGCGATGGCCGGGCGGTAATATGTCGGTGAAGGTGCTTTCCCAATCTTTGCCGAATATGTATAGAATATCCATGGATGCGGTACTGTACCGGAGCCGTGGATCTGGATCCGAAACGATTACACAAGCGGAGCTGTCATGAGCAAAACCAGCGGCGGCGATACGAAGAACACCTTGTATTGCTCTTTCTGTGGGAAGAGTCAGCATGAGGTACGCAAGCTCATCGCCGGGCCGACCGTGTTCATCTGTGATGAATGCGTCGAGCTCTGCATGGATATCATCCGCGAGGAAAACAAAAGCGCCCTGGTCAAGACCAAGGACGGCGTGCCGACGCCTGCGGAAATCTGCAATGTGCTGGATGATTACGTCATCGGCCAGGCCCATGCGAAACGGGTGTTGTCGGTGGCGGTGCACAATCATTACAAGCGCCTGAACCACAGCGGCAAGGGCAATGATGTCGAGCTGGCCAAATCCAACATTCTGCTGGTGGGGCCGACCGGCTGCGGCAAGACCCTGCTGGCGCAGACACTGGCGCGCATTCTCGATGTGCCCTTCAC
>CAYXDL010000379.1:0-2825 GCA_964463775.1 uncultured Hyphomicrobiales bacterium | reverse complement strand
ACGCTTTATGACAAATTATGGGATGCGCATGTAATCGAGAACCGCGAGGACGGCTCCTCGCTGATTTATATCGACCGCCATCTCGTGCATGAGGTGACCAGTCCGCAGGCCTTCGAGGGGCTGCGCAATGCCGGGCGCAAGGTCCGCCGCCCGGGTCAGACGCTCGCCGTTGCCGATCATAACGTACCCACTACCGACCGCAGCCATGGCATCAGCGAGGAACAGAGCCGCATTCAGGTCGAAACCCTGGAGCGCAACTGCGCCGATTTCGCCGTGCCCTATTATGGTATGGAGGATATCCGCCAGGGTATCGTCCATATCATCGGCCCGGAACAGGGCTTTGTTCTGCCGGGTATGACCATTGTCTGCGGTGATTCGCACACGGCCACTCATGGGGCGTTCGGTTCGCTGGCCTTCGGCATCGGGACATCCGAGGTCGAGCATGTGCTGGCAACCCAGACCCTGGTGCAGCGGCGGATGAAGAACATGCTGATCACCGTCGATGGCGAGCTTGCCCCCGGCGTGGGTGCCAAGGATGTGGTGCTGGCGATCATCGGGCGCATCGGCACCGGCGGCGGTACCGGCCATGTGATCGAATTCGCCGGCTCCGTGATCCGCGATCTGTCCATGGAAGGGCGGATGACGGTGTGCAACATGGCGATCGAGGCAGGGGCCCGCGCCGGATTGATCGCCCCTGATGAAAAGACCTTCGATTATGTCCGCGGCCGGCCGATGGCGCCCAAGGGGGCATTGTTCGAACAGGCGGTGAATTACTGGAAAACCCTGCCCAGTGATGAAGGTGCCGAATACGATACCCACGTGCATATCGATGCCGCCGATATCGCGCCGATCGCATCCTGGGGAACCAGCCCGCAGGATGTGGCGCCGATCACCGGCACCGTACCCGATCCGGCCGAGCGCGAGGATCCCATCGCCCGGGCCTCGCTGGAGCGGGCGCTGGATTACATGGGTCTGAAGCCCGGAACCCGGCTGACGGATATTGCGATTGACCGGGTGTTTATCGGTTCCTGCACCAATGGCCGGATCGAGGATCTGCGCCAGGCGGCTGCCATCGTTAAAGGCCGCAAAGTGGCTGATAACGTGCAGGCGATGGTGGTGCCGGGTTCGGGCCTGGTCAAGGAACAGGCCGAGCAGGAAGGTCTGGACCGCGTTTTCATCGAGGCCGGTTTCGAATGGCGCGAGCCGGGCTGTTCGATGTGTCTGGCGATGAATGCCGACCGGCTGGAGCCGGGGCAGCGCTGTGCCTCCACCTCGAACCGCAACTTCGAGGGCCGCCAGGGCCGGGGGGGACGCACCCATCTGGTCAGCCCCGCCATGGCGGCTGCGGCGGCGGTAACCGGCCATTTGAGCGATGTGCGCGAACTGATGCAGGGGGAATAGGATCATGGAAAAATTCACGACCCTGAAGGGGATCGCGGCGCCGCTGAAGATCAATAATATCGACACCGATATGATCATCCCCAAGCTGTTCCTGAAGACGATCAAGCGCACCGGGCTTGGTGTGCATCTGTTCGAGGAAATGCGCTATCTGGAGGATGGCAGCGAAAATCCGGATTTTATGCTCAACCGGGAACCCTACCGCAAGGCGAGCATTCTGGTTGCCGGGGACAATTTCGGCTGCGGTTCCAGCCGCGAGCACGCACCCTGGGCGCTGGCTGATTTCGGCATCCGCTGCGTCATTTCGACCTCCTTTGCCGATATCTTCTACGGCAATTGCTTCAAGAACAGTATTCTGCCGGTGGTTCTGCCGCGCGAGGCGGTCGATTATCTGATGGCCGATGCGGAGCAGGGGCTGGAAATTTCCGTCGATCTGGAAAAGCAGGTCGTTCATGGCAGCAATGGCAAGACCTTTGCCTTCGATATCGACCCCTTCCGCAAGCATTGCATGCTCGAAGGGCTGGATGATATCGATCTGACCCTGCAGCGGCTGAACCGGATCGAGGAACATGAAGCCCGCCTCAGGGCATCGCAGCCCTGGGTTTGCCGCGAGGCGGCGGAAGTCTGAGACGGTAATGCCGGACCGGGCCGGGAACACCGGAAACAAAAAAGACAGGCCGGCGGCCGACCGGCTGCAGAAGAGGTTTGAAACGGATGAGCAAGAAACTGCTGATTTTGCCGGGTGACGGTATCGGCCCCGAAGTGATGGCGGTGGTGCGCCGTGTCATCGATTGGATGGACAAGCGCCGCAATGTCGCCTTCGATGTCGAGGAGGGGCTGGTCGGCGGCGCCTCCATCGATGCGCATGGCATTCCGGTCACCGACGAGGTGGTGGAAAAGGCATTGGCTGCCGATGCGGTGTTGCTGGGTGCTGTCGGCGGTCCGAAATGGGATGATCTCGATTTTTCCGTCAAGCCGGAACGCGGTCTGCTGCGCCTGCGCAAGGATCTGGAGCTGTTCGCCAATCTGCGTCCGGCCATGTGCTTCGATGCGCTGGTCGATGCCTCCACCCTGAAGCCGGAACTGGTGCGCGGCCTTGACATCATGATCGTGCGCGAACTGACCGGCGGTGTCTATTTCGGCGAACCCCGCGGGATCGAGGATCTGGGCAACGGCATCCGCCGGGGCATCAATACCCAGGTTTACACGACGCCGGAGATCATCCGCGTTGCCCGCGTCGCCTTCGAACTGGCGGGCAAGCGTGACGGGCGTCTGACCTCGGTCGAGAAGGCCAATGTCATGGAAAGCGGCGTGCTGTGGCGCGAAGAGGTCAGCAAGCTGGGCGCGGAGGAATATCCGGATATCGCCCTCGATCACATGTATGCGGATAACTGCGCCATGCAGCTGGTGCGGGCGCCGAAACAGTT
>CAYXDL010000378.1:0-2828 GCA_964463775.1 uncultured Hyphomicrobiales bacterium | reverse complement strand
CGGGGTGCTCTCAATGGTCAGGGAGCCGCCATGCAGCCTGATCAGGGAAACCGATATTGGCAGTCCCAGCCCCGTTCCCTCGTGATTGCGCACCAGACTGCCCTGCACCTGGCCGAAGGGCAGCAGGGCGGTTTCGATTTCAGCCGCGCTCATGCCAATTCCCGTATCGGCCACCGTAATCAGCAGATCACCCTCGCTCACCCCGGCCGAAATGGTGACCACCCCGCCTGCCGGCGTGAATTTGAGCGCATTGGTAATGATATTGAGAAGTATCTGACGCAGCTTCAGCTCGTCGCCCCGTATGCGCACCGGCCCCGATTCCGCAAAATCGATCCGGATCCGGGAGGACGCGGCACGATCGGCCACCAGACGCAGAACCTTGCGCAAAACAACGCCGATATCGACCTCCGCCTCATCGAGCTGCACCTTCCCCGCCTCGATCTTGGAAAGATCGAGAATGCTGTTGATCAGCTCCAGCAGATGGCGACCGCTGGCGTGAATGTCATCGACATAACCGAGATAACGCTCATTGCCGACAGGGCCGAACAGCTCGTCACGCAGGATTTCTGAAAAACCGATGATGGCATTCAGCGGCGTGCGCAGCTCATGGGACATATTGGCCAGAAATTCCGACTTGGCCCGGTTGGCCATTTCCGCCTGTTCGCGCGCACGCAGGGATTCACGAACGCTGGTGCGCAGGGCCTCCTCTGCCTGGCGCTGGGCCGTGATATCGCGGATATAGCATATGAAGCGCAGATCCCGCGGGCTCTCCCCCTGCATGATGGAGAGGGAAATCTGTGCCTGAAATTCCCTCCGCTCCTGCATCCGCATCCGCACTTCACCGGACCATTGCCCGCGTCTCAGGGCCTCGGCAATGGCGGTGCGATGATGTTCACGCCATTGTTCTGCCACGAACAGATCCGCGACATGCCGCCCTTCCATCTCCCGCGCATTGTAGCCGAACAGGTGGGCGGCGCCATTGTTCCACAAGGTGATCCGCCCCCTGCGATCGACCGCGATCACGGCCTCCCGCGCCTGGCGAATGATTTCCGCCTGTTCACGGAGGATGGCGCTTACCCGCTTCTCCTCGGTCACGTCAAGCGCGATACCGCCCCAGTTGAGAACATCGCCGTCACGGTTCAGGGTCATGACGAAGCGCACCCAACGCAGGCCCTTTTGCGGATGAATGAAGCGGAACTCATACGTCGTCTTGCGGTTCACCGAAACCTTGTCCGGGTCGGTACAGTCATTGAAGGGGCGCCAATCCTCCGGATGAACGAAAGGACGCAGACAGGTCAGATCCTTCATCAGATCATCGGCCGGAATGCCGACAAGGTCCTGAACACCCTCGCTGATATAACGGGCCCGGGGCAAATCACCCCGGCGGCGATAGAGCTGAAACAGGGCACCCGGCAGATGCGAAAGCATGGTTTGCAGCCGCTTTTCATTTTCACGGAGCGCTTTGATGCCCTCCGCCCGCGCGCGCGCCGTATGCCACAGCCACCCCAGAAGCGGCAGCCCGACCCAGTATACGGCCAGTACCTGCATACCGGCACCGCCATCGAAGGAAATCGCGGATGAATCCGTCAATGCATACAGGATGAAGTAATCGGTGACGAACAGGCTGCCGGCCAGCAGCAGCATGCTCAGCAGGCTGCCGGTCAGGCCGCGCTGCCACAAAGCATAAGCACCATAGCCGAGCGCGAATGCCGCCACACCCAGAATCAGCAGCAGCCATTGCGGCATCCCGGTGAGCATGGTATCGCCAAACATCAGCACCACAAGCGACACTCCGCCTGCCGCCGCCCCCATCCCTGCCGCAGCGGCAACCATGATGGAGGATTGCGCCAGGTGCCAGTGATCGCCACCGACAAAAAGCAGCCCCACCCCGCCGGCCCCGAAAAGAAGCCCGTAGAGAATCTGGCGATAACGCCAGGGCAGGGCCGCCAGCTTTTCCCCGGCATGAAACTGCACCAGCGCCGGCAGCAACATGAGGAACAGATCGCCAAGAATGTTCAACAACAGGGACGTCATACCGCCATTCCTCAGACCCCTTGCGCGATGCCCGCAAACCGGTCAGCATTCACCCGGCAGTAAGACTACACATTTGGCTATAGGATATAAAGTCCGGCTTGTTAAAACAGACTTCGGCACTATACTGCCGCGGCCCCGGCACGACCGTTAATCACTTTCGCCGTCTGCGCATGGCGCCCGCCATGCCCGGCATGACCTATGAAAAGACCCAGGCCAACATGAATATCCGCAACATCGCGATCATTGCCCATGTCGATCATGGCAAGACCACCCTTGTCGATGCCCTGCTGCGCCAGAGCGGCGTTTTCCGCGAAAACCAGAAAGTCGACGACAGGGTCATGGATTCCAACGACCTGGAACGTGAACGCGGCATCACCATCCTGTCCAAATGTACATCCGTCACCTGGAAGGATGTGCGCATCAATATCGTGGACACGCCGGGCCATGCCGATTTCGGCGGCGAGGTGGAACGCATCCTGAGCATGGTCGACGGGGTCGTCCTGCTGGTCGATGCCGCCGAAGGCCCGATGCCGCAAACCAAATTCGTTACCGGCAAGGCCCTGAAACTGGGGCTGAAGCCGATTGTCGTCGTCAACAAGGCCGACCGTCCCGATGCCCGCGCCTATGAGGTTCAGGACGAGGTGTTCGATCTGTTTTCGGCACTCGATGCCGATGAACATCAGCTCGACTTCCCCACCCTGTTCGCTTCGGCCAAGCAGGGCTGGGCTTCAGAAGATCCCGAGCGTCCCGGTAATGATCTGACCCCGTTGTTCGATCTGATCGTGGAACACGTT
>CAYXDL010000377.1:0-2850 GCA_964463775.1 uncultured Hyphomicrobiales bacterium | reverse complement strand
TCATTCTTCGACAGCGGGCCGGTTCCCGCATCAGCTTCAGACAAATGACGACAAATAGGGCCGCAATCCTTCGGCCAGATCGGCACGGCGCATGGCGAAGGCGAGAGTCGCCTTCAGAAAGCCGACCTTGTCACCGCAATCGAAACGTTCTCCGGCAAAGCGCAGGCCATGAAACGGCCCTTCCCCGATCATCTTGACCAGAGCGTCGGTCAGCTGGATCTCCCCCCCGGCACCGCGTTCGAAACTGGAGAGATGATCGAAAACCCCGGGCTGAAGAATATAACGGCCGACCACCGCCGCCGTGGAGGGTGCATCCTCAGGGCGGGGTTTTTCCACCAGACCGCCGACCTCAATAATGGCCCCGTCGTTCCGCCCTTTCGGTTCAATGATGCCGTAGCGTTTCGTCTCCTCACGGGCGACATCCATGGAGGCAACGATATTGCCCCCCGTCTGCCCATAGAGATCGACCATCTGTTTCAGACAGCCGGTTTCAGCCAGAATAAGGTCATCGGCCAGCAGCACCGCAAAGGGCTCATCGCCAACGATCTTACGCGCGCACCACACCGCATGACCAAGGCCCAGCGGCTCCCCCTGGCGGACATAGGTGACGGAACCGGCCGGCGGCATCCATTCGCTGATCGCCTGCAATTCCGCCTTTTTGCCCCGCCCTTCGAGAATGGCATGCAACTCGTAGGAGTGATCGAAATGATTTTCGATCGCCACCTTGCCCCGGCCGGTGACGAAGATGAATTCCTCAATCCCCGCTTCCTGTGCTTCTTCCACCGCATACTGGATCAGCGGCTTGTCGACGACGGGAAGCATTTCCTTCGGCATGGCCTTGGTGGCGGGCAGAAAACGCGTGCCCAGCCCCCCCACGGGGAAAACCGCTTTACGAACTTTCATTCCAACCCTCGGACTACGACTGAGACGTCATGACAGATCCGGCATCCCCCGAATACCCGTGAATGCGGGCGTTTGTGCCATGGCTCCATGACAAATACAAGACAGCAGAAAATATCCGCCTCTATAAAAACAATACATTGATGAATCCTGCTCCCGACTGGTACTGATCTTAGCGGTGTTCCTTCAGTAAAACATCCCGGGCCTGATTGATCTTGGCCGCCAGATAGGAGGAACCGCCCTGATCCGGATGCACACGGCGGATCATTTCCTTATAGGCTTTGTGGATGGCTTCCTCATCCGCTGTTTCATCCAGTCCCAATATCTCCAGCGCCTCCTCCCGGCTCATCCCGCCCGGGGGTGACGGATGCCCGTCCTGACCCCCCTCAGCGCCGGCATCCTGCCAATCCCCGCCGAAGCGCCTGGCGGCATAGCTGTCCAGCAACCGCGCCGAGGAAGGATCAATCTGCAACAAATTGGTGTACAGTTCCTTTATCCCGGCAAAATCGATGTCATCCAGTGACCGGCCCGCATGATCGCCTTTCAGCACCTGTCCGGAAATCTCCCCGCTTTCATGGTCAAGACGCATTTCCAGCCAATCGGTACGCACCTGCGATGCCTGTTTTTCGCTGCCTTCCCGCCGCGGATAGCGGGCAAACGGATTCGATCCGCGCAGCAGCCCCGCCAGCATCATGCCCGCCCCGATGGCCAGACCGAAGCGACCGGTGAATAACAGGAAGGCAATGACCGCCACCATGACCGCGATCACAATCCCACGGCCGAACTGCAGCAGTTTGGCCGGTTCCGTATTGACGAAAACCGCCCCGAGCACCAGCAGCAGCGTCAGGATCAGCAGACCGTAGATGAAAAAAACCATGCCGTACCCGGCCTATAACTGACGGCTGAGCAGGGCGACGGGGCCACCACGGGATTTTGCCAGATCCTCCAGCGCCCGACGCCCGCCCGCCGCATAGACAGCCACGGCGCCAAGCAGGGATTTCAGTGCCTCCGGGCTGGAGGGATCGAAGGGACAATAAGCGCCGCCGGAAAGCTTGCTCATCTGACGGAAGCAGGTGGCGGCACCGGGTTCCCCGCCTTCATGGAAAATGAACAGCGGCAGCCCGGCCAGCCCCATGCGTCCCGCCAGATCGCACAGGGTATCGGCGTCCTCCTCCATGCAGTCGCCGATGAAGATCACGGCCTGAACGGGTTTCCTCTCATGCTCGCGCAGGGCATGGCGCAGGATCTTGGCGATCTGCGTCCGCCCCCCCAGGCAATGCACCGCCAGCATGGATTTCAACAATGCATCGGCATTGCCGTGCCAGCGGGATGCCTTGCATTCGCCAAAACCGCGGTAAAAGACAAGCTGAATGGAAAGGTTGCCGAGGCCGCGGACGGCTTCGAACATTTCCGCCTGAATGGCGCAGGCCCGGTCCCAGCTTGGCTGGCGGCTGGCGGTGGCATCCATGGCGAAAACGATCCGCCCCTGCCCTCCGCCGCCGCGCACCGGGGTCCGCGCCACTTGCGAAAGGAAGGCGTCGACATCCTTGCTGGTCGTGTTTTTGCGCTCGATATCTCTGGCCATGCCGGTCCCTTCACGCATTCCGCTGCCATCAATATGGGGGCGGCGGACACCCTGTTCCAGTATACACGAAGAAGAGCCCGGCAGGAGCGGTTCAGCCCCCCTCAAGCGGCAGGTTCAGCGTATCGACCAGCTCGCGCAGTTCCTGACGGGCCGCCACATGGGAGATGGTCATTTTACGGTCCAAAACCTCACGCCCGAGATCGACCAGCGTCAGCCCGTCAAGAAACAGTTCGCGGAAAATGACCCGTTCGCTCAGACCAGTGGCAATGCGGAAACCGATGCGCGCGGCCAGCGCCTCCAGCGCCGCGCCAAGACGCTGGCGGTTATGCGAATCGAGATTGGACAGGCGGTTGCGCATCACCACC
>CAYXDL010000376.1:0-2853 GCA_964463775.1 uncultured Hyphomicrobiales bacterium | reverse complement strand
CGATATGGTTGTTCATATCCAGATCATCGCCGATCAGGGCGAAGAGATTCGGTTCTCCCTCCGGGGCCAGCGCCAGGCCATGTACCCGCGCCCCCATCCGGCACAGCCAGGCGCACAGCCAGGCCCCCTTGAAACCCGTATGCCCGGTGACCAATACGCGCTTTCCCGCCCAGAACTGCGGATCGATCATGACTGCACTCCGCTTCGGGGTCGCGCCAGCGCAGGGCGCTTACCGCTGCCGTCGGGAATGCTTCCGGGGCGGGAGCGGCTGGTTGTCCTCGATGCCGGTCGTCCGGCCAGCCAGGCAGCCGCGCCGCAAAAGCTGGCCAGATCACGCCGTGCCTTGTCGCGGTTGAGAACAAGCCCGTGGCCCAGCGCCTTCAGCCCCCGGCGCAGCATCACCTGCCAGCCCAGCCGGCGCGCCGGAGCAAGGCCCGCATATTTGGCCTCGAAATACAGCCGGGACCAGGATAAGTGATAGAATTTCTCCCACCGCACCCCGGCACCGTCGCCGATCGAGCCGCCACCGATATGCATGGCCGTCGCCTCCGGGTCGAGAATGAGCTGCCAGCCGCCCTCGATCAGGCGCCGGCACAGATCGTTATCCTCGAAATACAGGAAGATCGCCGGATCGTAAAAGCCAACCTCGCGCATTGCTTCCATCCGCACCAGAGTGACGGCACCGGAAATATACCAGGTGCAGCACGGCCCTTCCGGCAGGACCGCCTGCGAACGCGCTGCGCGGCTCATGCGCCGGCGGGTCAGGTAATCGGCATTGTGGGACAGTTCCGTCGATCCGTCCGGGTTCAGCAGCCGCGGCGCGATCATCGCCGCGCGGGGATTGGCCCGGGCCGTATGGCGCAGGCGGGACAGCATCGCAACATCGATCACCGCATCGGGATTGATCAGCAGGGCAAATTCCTCATTCACCCGCTCCAGCCCCTGATTGGCGGCATTGCCGTAACCGAGGCCGGTTTCATTACGGATGATTTCCGCATCCGGGCGAACGGCACGGACATGAGCGAGCGTGTCATCCTCACTGGCGTTATCGATGACGATGATACGCTCCGCCCCTGCCATCGTCTTCAGGCAGTCGCCGATCACGGCGGCGGAATTATGGGTCACGGTCACGGGTGTGACCCCTTTCCATGCCGCCTTTTCCTCTTCCCCCGTCAGTCCCAGATCTTCCACGGCGCCTTGCCTTCCGCCCACAGGGATTCGAGCAGATTCTTCTCACGCAGGGTATCCATCGGCTGCCAGAATCCGTCATGGCGATAGGCGGTCAGCTGCCCGTCGCGTGCCAGTCCCGTCAGCGGTTCCTGCTCCCAGACCGTATCGTCGCCGCCGATACGCCTGAGCACCGAGGGTTCAAGAATGAAGAAGCCGCCATTGATGTAACCGCCGTCGCCACGCGGCTTTTCGAGGAAATCGACCACCTGGCCATCGCGGATCTCGGTCGCTCCAAAACGCCCCGGCGGACGCACCACCGTTACGGTCGCCTCACGACCCGCCCGCCGGTGGGTTTCGCGCAGGGCATCGATATCGATATCGGCAACACCGTCGCCATAGGTCATGGCGAAGGGTTCATCCGCATCCAGATATTCCGCCACCCGCGCCAGACGGCCGCCGGTCTGCGTCAGTTCGCCGGTTTCCACCAGCGTCACTTTCCAGGGATCGGTGTGATTGCGGTGATAGGTGATGTCGTTGCGCGCCAGATCAATGGTCACATCCGCCCGGTGAAGCACATAATTGGCGAAATATTCCTTGATGACATAACCCTTGTAACCAAGGCAGATGATGAAATCCGTCACCCCGTAGCGGGCATAGATCTTCATGATATGCCACAGAATGGGCCGCCCGCCGATCTCGATCATGGGTTTGGGCCTCAGATGCGACTCTTCGGAAATACGGGTGCCCAATCCGCCTGCCAGCAATACGACTTTCACGATTTTCCGTCCCGGAACACGGCACGGACACGGCCGGGGCGTCCGCTGCCTGAATGAAATTCCCGCAAAACACGATTGCGGCGCACATTATCATACCCCCCTGCCAAGGCAAGCGCCGATCCCGGGCGAGGCGGCCCCTTTATCCCCGGCCGGCGGCGCTTTCGGGTTGACCGCACCGACCGGAACCGCCAAATTGCGCCCATATGACACCAGCGCAATTTCCGAGGACATCTTGGCACCGACACGCGAAGACATCAGACAGGCCATCATCGAAGCCGGATCCGACAATACGGAGATGTTCGGCTTTCCCGAAAAACCCGATGGGCTGCACCTGCAGCAGGACCCGGATGAATATGCCGATTTCGTGCATTTCATGGCCACTGAAATGCCGCCGGCGAAGCTGGGACTGGATATCGGCATCGCCTCAGGCGGGCAGACCAAGTTTCTGCGCGATTATTACACGATCGAAAAGACCCTGATCGTCGATATCGGCGAGCATCCGAAATTTCCCCACTGGCAGCGTATCAAGCCGATGGTCAACAGCGAGATCGTCTTCGAGATGATCGCTGACAGCCACGCCCCGGAAGTGCGCGATGCTCTCGCCCCCTTCGCCGGACAGGTGGATTTCGCCTTTATCGACGGCGATCATTCCTACAAGGGGCTGAAGCAGGATATCGTTCTGGCCAAGACGGTGGCGCAAAAAGGGGCGCTGTTCATCCTGCACGACACCACGGCGGTCGAGGATTGCGCCCGCGTTGCCGAGGAGATGAAGCGTTCAGAGGATTTCGAGCCGATCCGCGATTTCAACCGCCGTTTCGGCATCTCCGTCTGGCGCTATCTGGCAAACAAGGGCCCCGGGCAAGGCGCCCTGTCGCGATTGTTCGGACGCATCGATATCTGAGGCAGG
>CAYXDL010000375.1:0-2889 GCA_964463775.1 uncultured Hyphomicrobiales bacterium | reverse complement strand
AGAAGAAGACCTTTCAGTTTTTCAGCTCTTTTTTCTCCGGTCGTGAGTGGCCTTGAAACCATGGCTATGTCAGTTCTGCCGCGGAGAAGGTCATTGATCCCCTTTTGCGAACCACCGGTCGTTACATCAATGCGTATTCCGGGATGAAGACTCTCGAAACGTTTTGCGATTTCCAGCACAACCGGCCCGACTGTGCTCGACCCGGACAGTCTGATCCTGGCTTCAGAGGATATGGCCTGATCAAAAGGGTAAAATAAAAATACAATAACCGAATAAATCGTGGTCAAGGTGATAAGTGTACGAGTATTGACAATAAAAAATATTACTGTCAGTGGATTTATCTTCTTATAAATTTCTGTTGTTTTCGCCATTGCTCCACCTTGGAACTGTGTTCTGGCAGGGAAAATTCCGTGCTATAGTGTAGGAAAACATCCCGTTAGCACTTATATTACTTGTTTTCATATATATTTAGTATCATGCGTTAATGGGTATGTCGAATTTGAAAATTTCATCTCTTATAGTAGTTTTGCTCATATGACGCTTCCTTCCTTCAAATCACTGCTGGCGCTTGAGGCTGTCGTGCGTCTCGGAACGACGGTCAGGGCGGCGGAAGCTCTGTCCATAAGCCAGACGGCGGTCAGTCATCGCCTGAAGGGGCTTGAGGCGGTTCTGGGGGTGCCTTTGTTCACAAGGAGCGGCGGCAGTCTCAGGCCAACGCCGCAGGCGATTGCCCTTGCCGGCACCGTGCGTATTTGCACCGGTTTGCTCGAACAGAGCCTGGCGGAGATGGGCGGTGACCATGCGCAGGGGCGCAGGCTTGCCATCAGCATGCTGCCGGCCCTGGCGTCGAAATGGCTTGCCCCTCATCTGGCGGCGATGTCGGATGCGCTGGAAGGCACGGAAATATATGTCAACGCATCACGAACGCTTGTCGATCTGCGGGGCAGCGAGGTGGAGGCCGCCATCCGTTATGGCCGCGGAGAGTGGCCGGAGATTACGGCCTTTCACCTGGGTAATGAATTTCTGAGCCCGGTTCTTTCCCGGGAATTGTATGAAAGGGAAAGGCCGCAGACCCCGTCCGATCTGCTGCAACTGCCCCTTCTGGACAGCGATATTCCCGATGGTTGGGCGGATTGGTTCGCCAGTGCCGGCCTGTCGGCGATCCGGCCAAGGCCCGCCGCTTTTTTCAATGACGATGCGGCATTGATAGAGGCCTGCATCGCGGGGCATGGCGTCTGCCTCGGCCGTTCCGTACTCGTGGCCAATGACCTGCGCGGCGGGCGCCTGGTGGCCCCTTTTGGCCTCTGCATACCGGCGACTTACGGGTACTGGCTGGTCCGCCACCAGGCAACGGCCGAGAGCAGAGCATTTCATTGTTTCCTGCACTGGGCACGATCCACCCTGCGCAAGGATGCGGAAATTTTCCGCTCACCGGGCTGAAGCCACCGCCTGTCCTGCGCGGCCCTTCCGGCTTTCCCGGTATCGGGCGGGCAGGGACGGTCAGAGATCACCCTTTCGTTCTGCGCAGATCCTCCCTGAGCTGCTGCATGCGTTCGTGGAAGTGGTCCGCATCACCATAATCGAGGAAATGGCGGTAACGGGCATGATGGGTCCTGACGCGGCGGGCATGTTTGATCGGGCACCAGTATTGTTCCGTCCGCCCGGCGATTTCCTGAACATAGGCGATCAGACCGTTGGCATAACCGCAATAGACGCAGTTCAGCTTTTCTATGGCGTTCAGATAGGCGAGGCGCTGGCGGTCGATGACGATGTAGTCGCCGCGGCGCGCCGGTTCGATCCGCCACAGGGAAAAACAGATGAACTGATAGATCGTGACGGTCAGATCGAGGAACAGAAAGGGCACGATCATGCCATAGATGACCGGCGCCGAGAGGATCTCCGGCAGGCCCGATTCCCTGAAGAAACGCAGAAGGCCCATTTTGAGGCGGCGTTGTTCGGCCTGAACGCCGCGTTCGAACCTGGCCCGCCCGTTTTCGATCCGGTAGCGAAAGGCGGCATGCTGTGCCTCGACCCTTTTTTCGAATTCCTCTTCCAGCTGATCCAGGCGTTTCAGCAGATCCTCGATTTCTCTGTCCATGGGGCAGTCCCGATCCCTCGCAAAAGCCCGATCTTAAACCATGGGACGGGACGATGGGCAAAAAAAGCCCCCGCCGGAGCGGGGGCTATGTGGGAAGATGGGAACTGCATCCCTGGCGGTCACAGTTTCACATATTCGAAATCGACCGGCTGGTTGTTGATGCCGCGCCTGGGCGGGGCGATCCATCCGGCGAATTTTCCGGGCTCGGTCACCGGCACCATCAGGCTGGTGACATAGGCGCGTTCCTCATCTGTCGGCAGGAATTCGTCCTGGCGGGCCTGCCATTCATCCTCGGACAAGGCTTCGCCCTCCGGCGTCACGTGCAGGTCGGAGAAAATGCCGATGGCGCGGTGGAAGGCGCGGTGCGGCAGCTTCAGTTCGAAATCGATGCCGTGGTTGCGGATGATCCGGTTCCAGCGGTCCACCCCCTTCTGGCAATCGGCGACATAATCGTCACGCAGGCGCTCATTGATGGCCGTCAGGGCCGGTTCGTGGCGGGTGACGATGCGCCCGTCCTCGACCGCGATCACGGGATAGGTCGCCCCTTCAAGCAGGTGATCGTCATCGATCCGCTCTTCCTGGAAGCGGCCCTTCAGCCCCATGGTGTAGTAATTGGCGGCGTTGGTCGATACCTCGGCGCCGAACAGATCCAGCGATACGGAGAAATGGAAATTGAGGTATTTCTGGATCAGGTCGAGCGGTATGCCGCCATAATCACGGATATCGGCGGTATCGTGCTCGTTCATCAGCTGGCAGCTTCTCTCGATGGTGCGGCCGACGCCGGTTTCGCC
>CAYXDL010000374.1:0-2890 GCA_964463775.1 uncultured Hyphomicrobiales bacterium | reverse complement strand
CCCGCCTGCCCGGTGGCGGGCGGGTCCTGCCCGCGCTTCTGTGTCTAGGTTTCTGTGTATATGAGCGAATGAAGACTTTTCTGGCGATTGAGGGGCTGGTTCGTCACTTCGGCGGTACGCGGGCGGTGGACGGGCTGGATCTGGCACTGGCCGAGGGCGGGTTGCTTTGCATCATCGGTCCCAATGGCTGCGGCAAGACAACCCTGTTCAATCTGATCTGCGGCGAATTGCGCCCGCAGGCCGGGAGCATTCACCTTCGGGGGCGCGATCTGACCCGGCTGAAACCTCATGAAATCGCCCGCCACGGCGTCATCCGCAAGTTTCAGGTGCCGAGCGTTTATGACGGGCTGAGTATCGGGCACAATTTGTTGCTGGCGCTGAACGCGCCGCTTTTGCACCGCAACCTGACGCCGGATCTGCATGAACTGGCCGCCATGGCGGGTTTTTCCGCCGCCGATATGGACCGGCCGGCCGGCGAATTGCCCCATGGACGCAAGCAGTGGCTTGAAATCGCGATGGTGCTGGGGGCGGGGCCGCAACTGCTGCTGCTGGATGAACCCACGGCGGGGATGACCCGTAAGGAAACGGCGATGACCGTGCGGCTGATTCGCGATATCCATGCCCGTTACGGTGTTGCCATGATCATGATCGAACATGACATGGGATTCGTCGAACAGCTCGACTGCGATGTCGCGGTAATGATGCGCGGACGGGTGATCACCTGTGGCGGTTTCGATGATGTGCGCCGGGTCGCTGCGGTGCGGGAGGCCTATCTTGGCGCCTCTGCTTGATATTCACGGTCTGCGGGCCGGTTACGGCACCGGCACGGTGATCGAGGATCTCTCCCTCAGCGTGGCGGCGGGGGAGGTGCTCGGCCTGCTCGGACGCAATGGCGTCGGCAAGAGCACCTTGCTGAAGACCCTGATGGGGCTTGTCATGCCGCGTGCCGGGCGCATCCTTTACGCCGGAACCGATATCGCCGGATGGCAGAATTACCGCATAGCCAGGCACGGCATTGCCTATGTGCCGCAGGGGCGTGAGATTTTCGCCGGTTTCACGGTGATGGAAAATCTGCGTCTCGGCAATCTCGGGCGTGATGATTTCAGCGATATCCTGGCCTTGTTTCCCGACCTGGCCGAACGGCGGCAGCAACGGGCCGGGGCCTTGTCCGGCGGTCAGCAGCAGCAACTGGCGATTGCCCGGGCTCTGGCCGGCCGGCCGGGGCTGTTGCTGCTGGATGAACCCTCGGAAGGGGTGCAGCCCTCCATCGTTGCCGAGTTGAGCGAAAAGCTGGCTGTCATCGCCAGAGAGCAGGGCATGAGCATCATTCTGGTGGAACAGAACATCGACATGGCGCTCAGCCTGTGCGGGCGCATCGCCTTCATGGAGGGGGGGCGCATTGCGGGGGAATATGCCGCTGCCGGCCTGCGTGCCGATCCCGCGCCCATGGACCGTTTTCTCGGGGTTTAAGGCATGGATCAACTGGCTGTCCATATTCTCGATGCCGCCAATTACGTGCTGATTCTGATGCTGGTGGCGCTGGGGCTGGCAATTGTTTTCGGCCTGATGGGGGTGATCAACATGGCCCATGGCGAATTCATGATGCTGGGGGCTTATACGGTGATGGTGACGGAACGGGCAGGCGGCGGTTACTGGCTGGGGCTGTTGCTGGCGCCGCTGGCGGTGGGACTTGCCGGGTTCCTGATCGAGGAGGCGGTCATCCGCCGCATCTATGCGCGGGTGCTGGATACGATACTGGCGACCTGGGGCATTTCGCTGATGCTCAAGCAGGCGATTGTTCTGATATTCGGTCCCGGCTCCTATTCGATGGCGACGCCGCTTGCCGGTAACGTCATGGTCTTCGGTGCTCCTTATCCTCTTTTCCGCCTGTTCATCATGGGGGTGTCCCTGGCCGTGGTCGGCTTTACTTTCTGGATGTTCTTCGCCACCCGCTTCGGGCTGGCCGCCCGTGCTGTGATCGCCAATCGTGCCATGGCCGGGTGCCTGGGAATCAATACCCGCCGTCTGGACCGGCTGACCTTTACCTACGGGGCAATGCTTGCCGGGCTGGCCGGGGCGGTGATGGCACCGCTGATCTCCCTGGATCCGCAAATGGGGCTGGGCTTTCTGGTACCCGCCTTCCTGTCCATTCTGGTCGGGGGGCTGGGGTCGATCCTCGGCCCGCTGGCCGGTTCCGCCACTGTCGGGACGACGGACAATCTTATCGCCTCCCTTTATTCGCCGGTATGGGCGCAGATTGTCGTATTCGTCGTGGCGGTGGTGCTGATCCGCATCTTTCCCGCGGGGCTGACAGGTCGCCGGGGGCGGGAATTGTGAGCATGCGTGGATTTCTTCCTGCCCGCCGGAGCGGTGAGGATCTGGCCGCGTTGCTGGCCCTGCTGGTTTTCGCGGCCTTGCCCGCCTTTGTCGAGGATTGGCGGCTGTCGGAATTCGCCATCTTCTTCATCTATGGGCTGTTTGCCGCCAGCATGATGTTCGTCTGGGGCCATTGCGGGGTGCTCAGCCTCGGTCAGGCGGTTTTCTTCGGTGCCGGCGCCTATGCCATGAGCGCCCTGACCCTTGGCATGATCCCGGGGCTGGAGGGGGTGACCTCCACCTGGCTGGGTCTGGTCTTCGCCGTTCTTCTGGCTGCGGGGCTGGCCTTACTGCTCGGGCTTTTCCTGTTTTCCGCACCGCGTCTGCAGGGGGCGTTTTTCGGCATCGTCATGCTGGCGGTGGCCTTCATTGCCGAACGGCTGGCGATCAACTGGGATTTCCTTGGCGGGCTCAACGGGCTGATGAACGTGCCGCCGCTCAATCTGGGGCTGAATGGCGACGGGGCGGAGATCTGGGAATCCGTTCCTGTGTATTATATCTCGCTCGGGGTTCT
>CAYXDL010000373.1:0-2896 GCA_964463775.1 uncultured Hyphomicrobiales bacterium | reverse complement strand
TTTCCGTTTTCGTCATGAAGCCCGTCCTATCTGGCCGGTTTGGGCAGGTTGCCTGCCGGTGCCCTGTCGATATAGAGCTTGTAATTCAGGCTGTCCAGCAGGGCCACGAAAGAGGCATCGACGATATTCGCCGAAACGCCGACGGTGAACCAGCGCCGCCCGGTCTCATCGCAGCTTTCGATCAGCACCCGGGTCACGGCATCGGTACCGCCATCGAAAATGCGCACCTTGAAATCCACCAGGCGCAGCCCTTCAATATAGCGCGAATATTTGCCCAGATCCTTGCGCAGCGCCAGATCCAGCGCGTTCACCGGCCCCGTTCCCTCGGCCACGGAGAGATATTCCCGGTCATCGACCTGGGCCTTGACCGTGGCTTCCGACACCGAAACCAGCACACCCTTGGCGTTGTAGCGACGCTCCACCAGCACACGGAAGCGTTCGACGCGGAAATATTCGGGCACCTGCCCCAGCACCCGCCGCGCCATCAGTTCGAAACTGGCATCGGCACCATCATAGGAATAACCCTTGAATTCCCGCTCCTTGACCGCGTTGAGCAGCTTGTCCACCCGCGGATCCTTCGCATCCAGATCGATGCCAACCTCCGCCAGACGGGCGAGGATGTTGGACCGCCCGGCCTGATCGGACACCAGAATATGGCGCTCATTACCCACCGCCTCCGGCGGTACATGCTCATAGGAGCGCGGATCCTTCAGCACCGCCGATACATGCAGCCCGCCCTTATGGGCGAAGGCACTGGCACCGACATAGGGCTGATGGCGGTTCGGGGCACGGTTGAGCAGCTCATCCAGCAGGCGCGAGGTGGAGGTGAGCAGCTTCAGCCCCTCCTCGCTGACACCGGTTTCGAAACGGCCGGCATATTCCTCCTTCAGCATCAGCGTCGGCAGGATCGTGCACAGATTGGCATTGCCGCAGCGCTCGCCGAGGCCGTTGATCGTCCCCTGAATCTGGCGCACACCCGCCTCCACCGCCGCCAGCGAATTGGCCACCGCCTGCTCGGTATCGTTATGGCAGTGAATGCCCAGACGATCCCCCGGAACATGAGCGATCACATCAGTAACAATCCGGCGGATCTCTGCCGGCTGACTGCCGCCATTGGTATCGCACAACACCACCCATCGCGCCCCGGCCTCACAGGCCGTGCGCACACAGGCCAGCGCATGATCGGGATTGGCCTTGTATCCGTCGAAGAAATGTTCGGCATCGAACAGAACCTCCTTGCCCCTCTCCCGGCAGGCGCGGATGCTGTCGGCGATCAGGGTCAGGTTCTCCTCCTCGCTGACGCCGAGGGCAAGGCGCACATGGAAATCCCAGGTCTTGCCGACGAGGCAGACGACCGGCGCCGATACGTCAAGCACCGCCTGCAGCCCCGGATCGTTGGAAGCACTGCGCCCGGCACGCCGTGTCATGCCGAAGGCCGAAAGCCGGGCCCTGTCCATCTGCGGCGGATCGGCGAAGAAGCTGCTGTCCCCGGGATTGGCGCCCGGCCAGCCACCTTCGACATAATCGATGCCCAGCCGGTCCAGTGCCCGGGCAATGGCTTTCTTGTCCTCGACCGAGAAATCGATGCCGCTGGTCTGCGCCCCGTCACGCAGGGTGGTGTCATACAGATAGATGCGTTCACGGCCGCTCATCGGGCATATCTCCATACGGTTTCGCCGGCCTTGTCCTCCAGAACGATGCCGCGTTCCTGCAATTCGTCGCGAATGGCATCGGCGGTGGCGAAATCACGGGCCTTGCGCGCCTCATTGCGGCGGGCGATCATCGCCTCCACCTCTTCCGCCGCCACGCTCTGCGCCGCCTCCGGCCGCCAGGCAAACCATTGTTCCGCCGTCTGTGCGAACAATCCCATTGCCCGACCGGCCGCGGCCAGGGCCGCCGCCTCGTCCCGGCCGCCATTCTGGGCCGCCTGGGCCAGGCGGTTCATTTCGGCAATGGCCTGCGGCGTGTTCAGATCATCGGAGAGGGCCGCCTCCACCGCCTCCGGGCAGGGTATATCGGCGGGCAGATCGTCATGGTTGCCGATAATCCGGTACCAGCGGTCAAGCTGCTTCTGCGACTGACGCAGCCCTTCGCGGCGGAAATCCAGCGGCTGACGGTAATGGGCCGACATCAGGGTCAGGCGGATGGCCTCACCGGGGAATTCCTTCAGCAGGTCATGGACGGTAAAGAAATTGCCCAGCGATTTGGACATTTTCTCGCCCTCAACCATCACATAGCCGTTATGCACCCAGTAGCGGGCCATCACCGCACCGCCATGGGCGCACTGGCTCTGGGCGATCTCGTTCTGATGATGAGGGAAAACCAGATCGATACCGCCGCCATGAATATCGAAGGTGACGCCAAGATGTTTTTCCGACATCGCCGAACATTCGATGTGCCAGCCGGGGCGACCGCGTCCCCAGGGGCTGTCCCAGCCCGGCAGATCCGCCGATGAGGGCTTCCACAGCACGAAGTCCATCGGATCGTCCTTGTATGCCGCCACATCGACCCGGGCCCCGGCCAGCATCTCGTCACGTGAACGATGGGCGAAGGTCCCGTAATCGGGCATGGTGGACACATCGAACAGCACATGCCCTTCGGCCACATAGGCATGGCCGCCCGCGATCAGGGTTTCGATCATCGCGATCATTTCACCAATATGTTCCGTCGCCCGGGGTTCCACATCCGGCGGCAGGGCATTCAGCGCCGCCATATCCGCATGATAGGCATCGATGGTGCGCGCCGTGATCACATCGATCGGCACGCCCTGCTCCTTCGCCGCTTTGTTGATCTTGTCATCGACATCGGTCAGGTTGCGCACATAGCGCACCTTGGCGTAATGGCGCTTCAGATAACGGTATAAGGTATCGAACACCACCACGGGGCGCGCATTGCC
>CAYXDL010000372.1:0-2905 GCA_964463775.1 uncultured Hyphomicrobiales bacterium | reverse complement strand
CTCGACCCTGGACAGATCAAGAATATCCCCGATGATGTCGAGCAGATGCCGGCCGCTCTTCAGAATGTCGCCGGCATATTCCTTGTATTGCGGCGCACCCAACGGCCCGAATGGTTCCGTTTGCATCAATTCGGAAAAACCGATGATGGCATTCAGCGGCGTACGCAGTTCATGGCTCATATTGGCCAGGAATTCGGTTTTCGCCCTGTCCGCCTCCTCCGCCTTTTCGCGGGCCTGAACCAGGGCCTGGTTGAGCCTTACCTGTTCGGTCACATCCTGCTGAACCGCGATGAAATTCGTAATCACGCCATCGGCATTCCTGACCGGGGAAATCACCTGCTCCGACCAGTACAGGGCCCCATCCTTGCGACGGTTGAGCAATTTGCCACGCCAGACCTCGCCCTGACTGATCGTTTTCCACAACTCATGATATACAGATTCCGGCGTTTGCCCCGAATTGAGGATGCGTGGCGTTTTACCGATCAGATCCTCCTCCGCATAGCCGGTAATGGCCGTGACCGCCGGATTGATATATTCAATCACGCCATTGGTATCCGTAATGAAGATGGCATTGGCGACCTGGGATACGGCCTCGCCCAGTTTGCGCAGTTCCGCCTGAATGGCATAGACTTCCGTGATGTCGCTGCGGATACCGATGATTTCTCCCGTTGGTGTGCGGGATTCCCGAACCAGTATCACCCTTCCGTCAGAAAGGCGCTGAATGATCGCCCCTTGCGGATTCTGGTGCGCCCTCACTCTTTCCGCTATCCATTCCTCTTCCCCGCCATCGGGAATGTCGAACTGCCCAAGCGCCACGCCCGCACGGAGAAGCTCTTCAAAACTTTTCCCTCTTTCGAATATTTCCGAGTGCTTGTTGTAAATGTCCCGGTATTGCGAATTGCAGAAAACCAGCCTGTCCTCGGCATCGAAAAGAACAAACCCTTCCGAAATGCTTTCCAGTGCCTCGACGAAACGCTTCTCGCTTCTTTCCAGGCTCTGTTCGCGTTCCTTGAGCCGGGTAATATCGGTGCGGACCGTGACGACCCCTCCCGACCGGGTCCTGCGTTCAACGATTCTGAGCCATCGCCCCCCGGGATGACGCTGGTCGAAAGCCCCTTGCGGGTGGCGATGCCGGGCCAGTCTTTCGCTCACCCACTCATCGATGTCAGTATCGAACACATAGGCCCCGCGTTCGGCACTGGCACGAAGCAATTCCTCAAAACGAACGCCGGGACGGATCAATTCGGCGATTTCCGGATACATCCTGCGATAGGTATCATTACACAACACCAACCGCCCTTCGGCGTCAAACAGGGTAAAACCGTCGCCCAATGCATCCAGCCCCTCCAGCAGATCATCGTGCAATTCGCCGAAGCGCACGGCCTCATCCCCGGCCTGCTCCCGGGCCTCGACTTCCCGGGCAATGCCGCGATAACCGCGGAAAACGCCGCCTTCATCGCGGCATGGCCGCCCCTTCAGGGTAAAGCGGCGCTCCCGCCCCCTGCCATCAAGGACAAATGCGAGGTCATCGAAAGGCTGATGCTGATCGGTAAGACTCTGCAGCGCGCAGGTCATGGTCGGCACATCCATCATGGTGGCATCGCCAAGCCTGGCAAAAGCATCCATGACGGGCTGGCCCAGTAATTCGGCCGGGTTGTGTCCGGTCAATCTTTCGAAACTCCGCCCCAGATGAACCAGAATCAGTGATGAATCGGTCTGCCACGCCCATTCACCGGACAGATCAGAGAAATCATCTGACAAAAATTCACCACTGGTTAGTTGAGCACCCATCGCCGTGTTTTTTTCATTGCCCCGACCACTCTCCGCTCTCTATATACAACTGAAAAACAATTATGTAACCACGAAATACGTATTTTTTATATAACTGTATAAATATAACTGAACGCATTTCATCGTACAGGATAAAAATCATAATGGTAAAATATTAAAAAAACTCCGACCACCCTCATAATAACTTTCGTTTCATATACATGTAACAAAACTCACCCCTTCGGAAAACCGGCCAGAAAAAACCACCCCGGCGCAAACCGGGGTGGTGCAGTTTTTTCGCAGCAACCAGCGATGCGAAATTTACATACCCAGCATCTTGCGTACGGCGCCTTCGCGGCTTGGTTTCAGGCCGATGGTACGCCCCTCCTGTATGGCGATCTGCCTGGGAATTCCCCGTGAAGCACGGTAAAGCGCCCACATCGCCCCCACACGGTTGGCGGTCTCGCAATGCACAAGTACCGGATAGTTTTCCGGATTTTCGATCACTTGTGCGAACGCCTTCACCTGCTCCATGGTCGGTGCCCGCGTTGCAACCTGAATATTGATATAATTGATGCCGGCGGCCTTGGCATCCTCTGCCTCGGCAACAGAACCTTCCGGAGCGGTATTCAGGTTGATGACCGTCTTGAAGCCCATGGCCTTAAGCGTCGGATAGCCGCCCTTGGCAATAATACCCCCGGTACCGATATAGGGGGCCGCCCGCAGATAATTTTTCACCGTCGCATCCATCTTGTCCCCGAAAGGGGCCTGCGGATATTTCGCCGCCACGTCAAACGGTGCCATGGCGGATGCCGCCATCGGTTTCGCCGCAGCACAGGGATTGGCGGCGGCACAGGGGTTGGCAACGGATCCCGCCGCCGGTCTCGCCGCGGCACAGGGATTGGCGGCACAGGGATTCATCATCTTCTTCACCGCCTTCGCGGCCGCGCAGGGATTCGCGGCGCAGGGATTACTCTGTGCCAGCGCCGTCATCGTTTTCGGTACGGCCACCGGCAGCGCCACACTCATTGCAAGGCCGACACCGGCGGCGGCCATCAGGGAGGTTCCGGTTTTCAGAATGTTTTTTCTCTCGCTCATATCATCCATCCTTCAGCTTGATATTCGTCCTTGCCTC